>NZ_JBFRJM010000054.1:0-172601 GCF_041468865.1 Vibrio sp. 10N.286.52.C3
CATGCTCGGCGCACAAACAACAAAGCCACTCTTTATGAGTGGCTTTGTGCTTAATATTTCAAGTTCAGAGGAGGTAATTTCAAAAAGCCCAGATAGGGTTCTGCATTAACCGAAAGATGCCCAGATAACCGTTGCTACCAAAATTGGGCACACAAACTTCACATACATTGGCCAAACCTTACCAAACCAACCAAGTTGAAAATCAGGACTGCCTTGTTCAAGCTCTTTCACTTTTGAAGCTCGGCTCCATACCCAACCACCAAACACACAGAACATCAGTGCAGCGACTGGTTGAAGATACTGAGTTGCAATCATCGCTACCATGCCAAACATCGCAGCAAAGTTGTAAACAATCACCACACTAAACAGCGCGATAGCACCACCAATCACCCAGCTTGTTGGCGTTCGTCTAGTATTGAAACGCTCACTCACTAGCGCAACCGGGCCTTCAAGCATCGAAATCGAAGAAGTCAGTGCAGCAATCGTTAGTAGTAAAAAGAACACAATCGCAAAGATCTGTCCAAGCACACCTAAACTATCAAACATCAACGGCAAAACCGTGAATACTAGAGTGTCAGAGCTTAATAGTGAGCCGTCTTCAGCGTAGATTTGAACGCCTTTTTGCATCGCAACAAACATTGCTGGCATCACCACTAATCCAGCAATAAAAGCGACAGCAGTATCCACCAGAGTTACGTTCATCGCCATTTTTGGTAGGTTCTCTTTCTTGCTTAAGTAAGAGCCATAAACCAACATCGAGCAACCGCCAATAGTGAGTGAGAAGAACCCCTGTCCCATTGCCGCCAGAATCAGTTTTCTATCCCACACTTTCTCAAAGTCTGGAATAAGGTAATGTTTTAGGCCTTCCATCGCGCCAGATTGCGTCATGATGTAAACAAACAATAAGCCAAATAAAACAAACAGCGCAGGCATCAAACGAGTCGACCATTTCTCGATGCCTTGCTTAACACCGCCCTGCACAATCAAGATAGTCAGTACATAGAACGCGACGGTACCAAATACGTTGCGCTCAACACTGAAGCCCTTAAACCAATCAGCAATCGCTTCTAGGCCGATAAGATCCGCGACCGCACCAATTAGGAAACAGATCAACCAGCCACCAACAATACTGTAAAACGCCAACACTGCGCTTGGTACACTCAGTCCAACCCAACCGACAAACTCACCGACTTTCTTACCCAAAGGGTTTGTCGTCAAAGATCGCATGCTATCAACTGGGTTTGCTTGGCCGTGACGGCCTATAGCCATCTCAACCACCAACATAGGGAAAGCAACCACGAAGATCATGATCAAATAGACTAAAAGGAAAGCGCCACCACCGTTGCTAGCAACTTGAGTCGGGAAACCCCAAATATTACCCAAGCCAACCGCTGCACCAGCCGCTGCTAAAATAAAACCTAAACGAGAGCTAAAGTGCTCTCTTGAAGAGGAAGATTGTTGGTCCATATCGCCCGCATTAAAAATCAGTGAACTAGTTGAGAAGTACAGTAATAAAAAGCAATGATAGGCACAACCAATAAATGAACAATTCTCTGATTTTTACAATCAATGCGCTATTTAGAACAACAAAATTAACAAAAAACCAGTCTTATCGTTCAATTATAAGCAACAAAGCGAAGCAGTAGGCTTAAGAAGGAAATGGATTGAATTGAGATAAATACTCGCCGTGTGGTTCCATTTATACAAACAAAAAGAGCACCGACCGGTGCTCTTACTATTCATCACTAGACTCGAATTAAATTGTGAAGACTTGGTAATCTTTTAAGTTCGGAATGATTTCATGCAGTTCTTGCTCTTGTTCTGCCATCTCATCAAGTGAATCACAGAACTCATTCGCTTCCTCCTGTACTTGTTGAGAGTGTTCTTTCATTCGCTCTTCAACTTTCAGCTTTAATTCAGCCATACTGTCAGCCAGTTCAGTCAGGTTTAGGCCACCGTCTTGTTTCATTTTTTCTGACATCGCATTAAAAGCGCTAGAGATAAATTCTTGGTTAAAGATTTCTTTCGCCTTCTCGAAATCTTCAGACCAGCCATTGGCCATCGAATCAAAGCTTTCTGCAGGCAACACTAATTCGCCATCTTTGTAATAACGCGCTTCCAGTTCTGCAAAGTAGGTTTTCATTGATTCTTTTACATTATCAAATGACTCAGGTGAATCCAGGCTAGCCGCGATATCATCAATCACGTCATTGGCTAACGCTAAGCTATCGTTGGCCATTTGTTTCGCTCGAGGTAAGTACTCACTCATGTTTTCGCGATATTTCTCAATCGCCGCTTGTTGGTCGGCATCAAGCTCAACCTTCTCACCATGAATATAGAGGTCGTTGTTATCATCAAAAACGGCCGTATCACCATTCACCTGATGAATTTCGACTTTTTGGTCATCGATTCGCAACTCATTCTTCAAATCAACTCGACATTGAGCCGCAAATGTTGGCAGGCTCACAACAGAGATCGCCGCTGTTAACGATGCAATTAATACATTGTTTTTAATAAATATTTTGTTTTTCATAAATACATTGTTTTTCATAACATCCTCTCATCAATCTGACCGATTACTATACCCTTGGTATATGCTTCTTTGTCAGAGAAACGTTTTATATACGTTACTCAGTTAGTCGATAGATATTACTTCATAGCAAAACTGTTTATCTGCGACCTTAAACTCAATTTCATCACCGACTTCTTTACCCATTAGAGCCTGGCCAAAAGGTGCATTTTCCGTCACGATGGCAATCTCATTCTCATTCCACGTGACAGAAAGTCCGCCGACTCTCGGCCCCATAAAAAAGTGTTTATATTGATCATGCTCGTCAATGACCACAACGTAGCTGCTCACCGTAATTCGCTCACTGTCGCGCAACACTAAGTTACGATAACACTGAATGTCGTCTTCACACTCTTGCACTCTTACGGCTTGGCCATGAGCAAGATACGAAGCTTCTAATGCCAATGTATCGTACTTATGTTCAGGCACTGTCTCTTCATCTGTCGCAGCATCAATAGCGCGTTGAGTAGCAGATTGTGCGATACGTAATCGGGATTCAAGTTGCTCTATGATTATTTGGCGAAGCTCAGACTTATTCATACTATTGGGGTGCTTTTCTATAGGAGCTACAGAATAGAATTAGGTACAATCAGGTGCAAGACATTTGATTCATCAAGCGACGCTATCATGAATGGGCGCCCGCTTTAGCATCAATACGACACTTAATAACTCAGGTAGAACATAAATGATTGAGCAGAAGCTAAAACAAGTATTCGGATTCGACTCACTGCGCAATGGGCAAAAGCAAGTCATTGATAACGTTCTATCTGGTCACTCGACTGCCGCGATATTCCCGACAGGTTCAGGTAAATCGCTGTGCTATCAATTACCAGCATTAGAGTTACCGCACTTAACCTTGGTGATATCGCCACTGTTAGCCTTGATGAAAGACCAACTCGCTTTCCTGCACAGTAAAGGCATTAGCGCAGCGGCAATCGAATCAAGCCAAGACCGACAAACCACACAACAGGTTATGCAGTCAGTGCGTAACGGTGACACCAAGATCCTCATGATCTCCGTCGAGCGCTTGAAGAACGAACGCTTTCGTCAGTTTATCTCCCAAGTGTCGATCTCACTGCTTGTGGTCGATGAAGCGCACTGTATTTCAGAATGGGGACACAACTTCAGACCCGACTACCTGAAGCTTCCTCAATACCAAAAACAGCTCAATATTCCTCAGGTTCTACTACTGACAGCCACTGCGACTACAGCGGTTATCCAAGATATGAAGTCAAAGTTTGAAATTGATGAGGAGCGCGTTGTGGTTACGGGTTTCTATCGTCAAAATCTCGATCTGTCGATTCAACCTTGTGAACAAACCAGTAAGCTAGAAACCTTGTGCAATGTGGTTAACCAAGCTTCTCTCGCTCCGACTATTGTTTATGTCACCCTTCAACAAACGGCAGAGATGGTGGCTCAGCAGCTTCGGAATGCTGGCGTTAATGCAGTGGCTTACCATGCGGGTCTTAAGCCTGAAAATAGAGATGCTATTCAACACCAATTCATGAATGATGACGTGAGCTGTATCGTCGCAACTATCGCGTTTGGTATGGGCGTGGATAAGTCCAACATTCGCCGAGTGATTCACTTTGACTTACCAAAATCGATCGAAAACTACTCACAAGAGATCGGCAGAGCTGGTCGAGATGGGCAAGCGTCTGAATGTATTTTACTGGCTAACAAACACGGTTTAAGCACACTCGAGAACTTCGTTTTTGGTGATACGCCAGACAACATATCGATCCAAGCGGTATTAAAAGAGATCTACGAAAATCAAAACATTGGCGCTTCTGGCTCGAATCAATGGGAGATCATGCTTAATCAACTATCACGTGAATCCAACATTCGTCAGTTACCGCTAAAAACACTACTGGTGTATCTCGAAATTGAAGGTGTGATTGAGCCCAAGTACAGCTACTTCGCAGACTACAAATTTAAGTTCATTCGTCCGAAACAGCAGATCACAGAGCAATTTCAAAGTGAACGTCGTCAATTTGTCGAAGCGATTTTCCAATGCTCTCCTCAAGCAAGAGTGTGGTGCCAAGTCGACTTCGATGCGCTTTGGACACACTTCCAAGCCGATCGTCAGCGTGTGATTGCGGCTATCGACTACTTCAATGAACAAGGTTGGATTGAACTAGAAAGCAAGCAGATCACCGATGTCTACGCGATCCACAATACTTCTGAAGATATGATGCAACTGTCAGAGCGTCTAACTGAGTTGTTTAAAGCAAAAGAAAACAGCGAGATAAACCGCCTTAACCAAATGCTGAATTTCTTTGAGGCGGATACTTGCCTAAGCTCACGCCTTGCGAGTTATTTTGCCGATGATAAAGCACCAACAAACTGCGGTCACTGCTCTGTATGTCGAGGAGAAGTGGCAATCTTACCAACCGTTGATGTTGAACCTATCGATGATGAGACGGTGATGACATGGATACATGAGTTTATTTCGGCTAGCCAACAACTGATTACCGACGAGGCAATTACTCGCTTCTTATGTGGAATCGCCACCCCGCTTTCAACCAAACTCAAAGCCAGTAAAATGGTCGGTTACGGCAAGCTAGAGCAGCAACCGTTCAGTGATACCTTAGCGCGAGTAAAACAACTTCCTAGGTAATTCTTACTTATAAAAAACCGACTAGGCTATGAAGCGTAGTCGGTATTCATCTCACTCATTATCTTTAAAAGAAGCTCAACTGACGCATTTGGTCTTTAGGTTGCAGCATTACGCTTAAACCAAGCAGGCGTATTTCTCGCCCCTGTTGTCTTTTCAGTATTTCACTAAGCAGCTCTTTGAAGTGTTCACGATCGAGAGAGGCATGGATGTGTTCAATCGTGGTTTGTTGAAAGTCGGCGAACTTGAGCTTAATGCCCTGCTTGATGATCGCTTTGCTTGGGCTAGCCTTTTCTAAGCGAGTCTCGAGTTCAGGAAATAGCTTATCTTCGATTACCTGCCAACATTCTGCGTAGCTTGAAATGTTTTGGGTAAAGGTGCGCTCTACACCTACCGATTTTCGCTCGCGCTCGATGATAACTTCTCGATCATCAATGCCATGACTGCGCTTCCAGAGTGATGCACCTTGACGGCCAAACTTGAGTAGCAGGTCTCGATAGTCAGACTCTTTGATATCCTTACAAGTAAAGAAACCCGCTTGGTGCAGCTTTTCTATGCTCACTTTGCCGACACCGGGAATCTTTTCAAGTGGTAGCTCATCGATCACTGATTGCACGTCTTGTGGAGGGATAACAAACTGACCATTGGGCTTATTCAGATCTGAGGCCACTTTCGCCAAGAATTTAATCGGTGCAATTCCTGCAGAAGCTGTCAGGTTCAGTTCGTTCCAAATATCACGGCGAATAGACTCGGCAATAAGTGTTGCTGAACCGTGACACCGCTTAGAATCGGTGACATCAAGGAAAGCTTCATCCAAGGAAAGTGGTTCAATGATTGATGTGTATCGAGAGAAGATTTCACGGATCTTTTTAGATATCTCGACATAGACCGACATTCTTCCCGGCACAACCAATAGATTAGGACAAAGCTGTAGGGCCTTTCCGGTAGGCATTGCAGAGCGAACACCAAACTTGCGGGCTTCATAATTACAGGTGCTCAAAACGCCGCGTTGCTTTTCATGCCCACCAACAGCTAACGGGCGATTTCGGTAAGCAGGGTTATCACGCATTTCTACAGCCGCGTAAAAACAATCCATATCGACATGGATTATTTTTCTGACTTTCTCTTGGTCCGAACTGCACATTTGGAAATAACTCAACCTTACAACTGTATCTATGAACAGTATAATCAATTATTCTCAGATTTAAAATGATCTGGAGTCCAGCTCAACAGGTTTCACTTCATTCGCCGCCCACTATTCTGATAGTATTGTTAGGAGTATTTAGTCTATAAGTAGGGATAGCTTTTGAGTGAAAAAATACTAGTGGTAGAGGATAGTCGCGCATTCAGAAACTATCTTTACCAACAATTTAAGAACGATGGCTATGAAGTTGCGTTGGCGGAATCTGTAGAAGAAGCCAAAGCGATCTTAGAGCAAGAAACGGATTTCTTGTGTGCAGTCCTCGACTACTGTTTACCTGACGGCCAAGACGGCGAGATCATTGATCTCGTCTTAGGCTATCAACAGAAAATCATTGTCCTGACCGGGATGTTCGACAATCAACTGCGAGAGCAAGTCCTAGCCAAAGGCGTTATCGATTACATACTTAAAGACAGTATGTCATCAGTAAGCTACCTACTTCCCCTGGTTCAAAGAATTTCGAATAATCGCCATCACAAAGCATTGGTTGTCGATGATTCAGCGGTCGTTCGCCGTTACATAGCTCAACTTCTAGAACACCAATATATCCAAACTATCCAAGCCGAAGATGGCGAACAAGCATTAAAGCTCCTTCATAACGATCCCGATATTACGTTCGTTGTTACAGACCATGATATGCCGAAGAAAGACGGTATAGCGATGATCCGTGAGATACGACGCGATCACGACAGAAACCAGTTGGCTATTCTAGGGTTATCAGGCAGCGATGATCGCACCATGACAGCTCGATTCCTTAAAGCGGGGGCTAACGACTTCCTTTACAAGCCTTTTAACCAAGAAGAATTTTTTTGCCGTATCCATCAACTGCTTGATATGAAAGAAGCGGCCAACGAGCTATTTCGACATGCCAACGAGGATGCTCTTACTGGCTTATGGAACCGTCGTTACCTGTTCAATCAAACATGTAAAGGTTGTGAGCAGCGCAGTATAGCCATGATGGATATCGACTTCTTCAAGAAAGTGAACGACACCTACGGTCACGATGGTGGTGATGCAGTCCTCGTGGAAGTCGGCAAGATCATCAAAGACCATTTTAAAGATGATGTTGCTGTACGCTTCGGTGGCGAAGAATTTTGTATTCAGTCGTGTGGTTCGTTTGAGAGCTTTGTTGACAACTTAGAGTCCATGAGAGAAGCCATTGAAAGCCATGTTGTTGAGCATGACTCTCAAAGAATCAAGGTCAGTATCAGTATCGGCGTAACCGATTTAGACGCGAAGCTAGATGAGCAGATCAAAGCCGCTGATGAGCTTCTTTATACGGCAAAAGAGCAAGGTAGAAACCAACTAGTGTTTGCGCGTAACAGCATGCAAATCGAACAATAGTCATTCGCCTCTGTTTCCATTTTTGGTATACCAAGATTAATTGCTAGACCTCAAAACTAAAAAAGCTCAAGACGATAATCTTGAGCTTTTCAATTTGAGGGCATAGATAACTCTATCCCCTATGACTGTCACCAATTAAGCGATACGGTCTTTACTCCAAGCCGCTTCTTTTTGTTGACGCTCAGCCAGCTTCTCTTCACGGTAAGCTTCACGTGCTTCACGCTTCTTACGCGCGTCACAAGGTTCAGGGCAGTTACATACTTTATCAATACCAACAGCACCCAAACCGCCACAGCTACCTTTCACAACTTTCTTTTGGATAATGTAGCCAATTGACATCGCTGCGATTACTGCAAGAAAAACACCAAATGTAATCAGAAATGTATTCATAATTATCTCGCTTACCTTATTTACCTAAGTATGGCTTAAATGCTTCAGAAGCAATTTCTTTAAAGCCATCTGCTGTTTTTACCACCATGAACACTGGGATGTTATGTTGGTTTGCGACTTCCATTCCTTTTTCCTCACCTAAGACCATAAGGCCCGTAGATAAGCCGTCTGCAGTCATTGAAGACGGGTTTAAAACAGTCACAGAAACCACTTTATGGTGAAGAGGCTTTCCTGTTTCAGGGTTGATGATGTGTGAGTAACGAACACCATCACGTTCAAAATAGTTACGGTAATCACCAGAGGTTGCGATAGCCATATCACCCGGCTCGATGATCTCTTGGATATTACGCTCATCAACGCTTGGTTTCTCAATCGCGATACGCCAGCCCACGTTCTCACGGTTTAAACCTTTCAGACGAATTTCGCCACCGACTTCAACCATGTAGTTGTGAATACCGATAGAATCAAGGTAGTCAGCGACGACGTCAACACCCCAACCTTTTGCAATCGTGGATAGATCGACATACAGGTTAGGTAGGTCTTTCTTCAACATGTTGCCTTCAACACTAAGATGATGGATACCAATCTTAGCCTTGCGAGCCGCCAGCTCTTCATCTGATGGCACAACTTCAGGACGAGCTTCAGGACCAAAACCCCATAAGTTAACTAACGGACCAACCGTTACATCCAGAGCTCCTTCAGTAAGACCGTTCAAACGAATCGCTTCTTTCACAACCGTCGCTGTTTGCTCAGATACTTCGAACGCATCCGCACCTTTATGCTGATTGAAACGGCTTAATTCGGAATCTTCACGGTAAGTCGACATCTGGTCGTTTACTTCTTCAAGTAGACGATCGATCTCTGTATGAACTTCATTAGACTCAGGAAATTCATCACCATTGATGTATTTAATATTGTAACTCGTGCCCATCGTTGGGCCACTCAAATGCACTTGCTCTCTTGACTGCTCACAGCCCGCAAGAAAAATCAAAGAAGTTAATGCAACAAGCCAAATTCTCACTTGCTTACTCCTGTCTAATGTTGAGGATTTATATAAGGAAAAATAAGAGTAAAAAATAGGTATTTTGAATGCCTTACTCTTTCTTATATAAGCCAGTATGTTGTCAAAAGCTGTCTTAGAAAAACAAATGGCTGACTCGTAGGAGTCAGCCATAATATCAATCACTTAAGTGGATTAACCACCGAAGTCATCTAGTAGGATGTTTTCATCTTCTACACCAAGATCTTTCAGCATGCCGATAACAGCAGCGTTCATCATCGGTGGACCACACATGTAGTACTCACAATCTTCAGGAGCTTCGTGATCCTTCAGGTAGTTTTCGTACAGTACGTTGTGGATGAAACCAGTGTAACCGTCCCAGTTGTCCTCTGGTTGAGGATCAGACAGTGCACAGTGCCACACGAAGTTTTCGTTTGCAGCCGCTAGGCCATCGAAATCTTCAATGTAGAACATCTCACGCTTAGAACGCGCGCCATACCAGTAAGACATCTTACGAGTAGACTTAAGACGCTTAAGTTGGTCGAAGATATGAGAACGCATAGGCGCCATACCTGCACCACCACCGATGAATACCATTTCATTGTCTGTGTCTTTAGCAAAGAACTCACCAAATGGACCAGAAATAGTACATTTGTCGCCTTCTTTAAGAGACCAGATGTATGAAGACATAACACCAGGAGCTACGTCAGGGTTGTTTGGCGGCGGAGTTGCGATACGCACGTTAAGCTTGATGATGCCTTTCTCTTCTGGGTATGAAGCCATAGAGTAAGCACGGATCGAATGCTCTTTAACGATAGACTCATAACGGAACAAGTTGAACTTATCCCAGTCACCACGGTATTCCTCAGGAATATCGTAATCTGCGTATTTCACGTGATGTGGTTCAGCTTCAATCTGAATGTAACCACCCGCGCGGAACGGAACTTCTTCACCTTCAGGGATCGCTAGAGCAAGTTCTTTGATGAAAGTAGCTTCGTTGTTATTCGAGATAACAGTACATTCCCACTTTTTAACACCAAAGATATCTTCGTCTAGTTCAATCTCCATGTCAGTTTTCATAGCAACTTGACATGCAAGACGTTCGCCTTCGCGAGCTTCACCTTTTGTGATGTGATCAAGTTCAGTTGGAAGGATGTCGCCACCACCAGACTTAACTTTTACACGACACTGACCACAAGAGCCACCGCCACCACAAGCAGAAGATACGAAGATACCAGCGCCAGCCAGGGCACCAAGTAGCTTGCTACCAGGTTGAGTAACGATCGCCTTTTCAGGGTCGCCGTTAACTGAAATAGTGATGTCACCTGATGGTACTAACTTAGACTTAGCGAAAAGAATCACTAGTACTAGAGCCAGTACAATAATGGTAAACATCGCTACGCCAAGAATAATACTAAACATTTGTTATTCCTTATTACTGGGTGCTTACCCTACAGTTGAACACCAGAGAAAGACATAAAGCCTAACGCCATCAGACCAACAGTAATGAACGTGATACCAAGGCCACGAAGACCTGGAGGTACGTCAGAGTACTTCATCTTCTCACGGATACCCGCAAGAGCAACGATAGCTAACATCCAACCCACACCAGAACCGAAGCCGTAAACAACAGATTCAGCAAAGTTGTAGTCACGAGTTACCATGAAAGATACACCACCAAAGATTGCACAGTTAACTGTGATCAGTGGAAGGAAGATACCTAGTGCGTTGTACAAAGGTGGGAAGAAACGGTCTAGAACCATCTCTAGGATTTGTACAAGTGCCGCGATAACACCGATGAATGCGATGAAGTTAAGGAAACTTAAATCGACACCTTCAACAAGCGCGTTTTCTTTCAGGATGTGTGTGTAAACAAGGTTGTTTACAGGAACAGCGATTGTAAGTACTACAACTACCGCAACACCAAGACCAAAAGAAGTTTTAACTTTCTTAGATACCGCTAGGAATGTACACATACCTAGGAAGAAAGAAAGCGCCATGTTTTCGATGAAAATCGATTTAACTAGCAGACTAATATAATGTTCCATGACTACCTTACCCCTTCGCTTCTACTTGTTCTGGTTTGAACACACGAATTGCCCAAATCAAGAAACCAATTAGGAAGAATGCAGAAGGTGCTAGAAGCATCAAGCCGTTTGGCTGATACCAACCACCGTTGCTCACTAGAGGTAGTACTTCCATACCAAATAGTTTGCCAGAGCCTAGAAGCTCACGGAAGAAACCAACAGTGATAAGAACGAAACCGTAACCAAGACCGTTACCAAGACCATCGATTAGAGATGGGATTGGCGCAGACTTCATTGCGAATGCTTCAGCACGACCCATTACAATACAGTTAGTAATGATTAGGCCTACGAATACAGATAGCTGCTTAGAGATATCGTATAGGTATGCTTTAAGCACTTGGTCTACCACGATTACTAGTGATGCGATAATTGCCATCTGAACGATGATACGCACACTGTTAGGAATGTGGTTACGGATCAAAGAAACGAAGAAGTTAGACAGAGCAGTAACGAACATTACCGCGATAGTCATAACAAATGCTGTTTCTAGCTTAGTGGTTACCGCAAGAGCAGAACACACACCAAGAACCTGTAGCGCAATTGGGTTGTTGTCCAACACCGGCGCTAAGATGCTCTTTTTAATTTCTTTTGCACTAGACATTAGTTCAGACCTCCGTCACGAACTTTTGCTAGGAACGGACCAAAGCCCATATCACCTAACCAGAAGTCAAATGTATGTTGAACACCAACGCTAGTCAGTGTTGCACCAGAAAGGCCATCTACACCGTGCTCAGAACCTTGAGGAGCGCCACCTTTAACAACCTGAATAGCAGGTTTGTGGTTTTCGTCGAATAATTTCTTACCAACGAATTGAGCACGCCAAGTTGGGTTCTCAACTTCACCACCAAGTCCAGGAGTTTCACCTTGCTCGTAGTAAGTGATACCAGAAACTGTGTTGCCATCGGTTTCTACCGCAACGAATGCGTACATCATTGACCATAGACCGTTACCGTGAACAGGGATGATAACTTTAGAAGTTTCAGCGCCATCTTTCACTAGGTATACAGTACCCGTATTAGCACGACGAATGATCTTAGCGATGTCATCTTCAGCTGAAAGCTTGATTGACTGAGCTGGATCTTTTGCCGCTTTACGTTGGTCGTATGCAGCAGCGTCGCCGTCAACGAAATCGCCAGTAGCGAAATCAACTAGACGAGGTTCAATGTTCTCTGCGTACAGTGCTGGAATATTACCCGCAAGTTCAATGCCCGCAACTTCAAGGATCTTAGTTTGCTGATCCAGAACTGCGTTAGCTTGTTGCTTAGGTTTAAGAACAACTGCAGCTGTTGAAACGATGATTGAGCACACTAAGCTCAATGCGATAACAACAAACAGCGTCTTTTTAATGCTATCGTTATTACTTGCCATAGCGCGCTAGTCTCCGCTTAATGTTCTTCTCGATTACAACGTGGTCAAACAGAGGAGCAAATAGGTTTGCGAATAGGATCGCAAGCATCATGCCTTCTGGGTATGCAGGGTTAACTACACGAATCATTACACACATTGCGCCGATTAGGATGCCGTACCACCACTTACCACCATTGGTAAATGACGCTGATACAGGGTCTGTTGCCATGAAGAACATACCAAATGCGAAGCCACCTAGAACTAGGTGCCAGTGCCAAGGCATGCTGAACATTGCGTTAGTGTCAGAACCGATCACATTAAACAATGTTGATACAGCAATCATACCGATCATAACACCAGCAATGATGCGCCATGAAGCAATGCCCATGTATACGATCATTGCAGCACCGATCATAAGTGCAAGCGTTGATACTTCACCGATAGAACCTGGAATGTTACCAATGAATGCGTCCATCCAAGTGATCGTCTCACCAGATACCGTGTTCATTAGCGCGCTACCACCGCCTTGAGCCCATTGGCTAAGCGCTGTTGCACCAGAGAAACCATCAGCTGCAGTCCAAACTACGTCACCAGAAATCTGAGCAGGGTATGCAAAGAATAGGAACGCACGGCCAGCAAGTGCAGGGTTTAGGAAGTTACGACCCGTACCACCAAAAATCTCTTTAGCAACAACAACACCGAAGGTAATACCTAGTGCAGCTTGCCATAGAGGAAGTGTTGGCGGAACAATAAGCGCGAACAAGATAGAAGTAACAAAGAAACCTTCGTTAACTTCGTGCTTACGCACCATACAGAACAGTACTTCCCAGAAACCACCAACGATAAAGACCGTCGCGTAGATAGGTAAGAAGTAAGTCGCACCCAAGAGCATCTTACTGCCCCAACCTGCATCGGCTCCTAAGGAGGCTCCAAGCATTTCGGTTAGCCAGTAGTGCCAGTTACCATCAATGATAGAAACTAGTTCTGCACCTGAATACATGTGGTTTAGTGCTGCAATAGCTTGACCACCTGCGTTGTACATACCCCAGAACATTGCTGGGAATACCGCAAGCCAAACCATGATCATGATACGTTTTAAGTCAACGCTATCACGGACATGCGAGCTTTTCTTTGTAACTGTACCTGGTGTGTAGAAAAGTGTTGCTGCAGCTTCGTAAAGCGCAAACCACGTTTCGTGTTTACCACCTGGTTCAAAATGATGCTCGATGTCTTCAATAAACTTTTTAAGGCCCATGAAAATTACCCTTCCTTCACAATTGTATCTAGGCATTCACGAAGTAACTGACCGTACTCGTACTTACCAGGACATACAAAGGTACACAGTGCTAAATCTTCTTCATCTAGCTCTAGCGCACCAAGTGCTTGTGCACTATCAACGTCGCCAGCACATAGATCGCGAAGCAGCAAAGTAGGCTCCATATCTAATGGCATTACTTTCTCGTAGTTACCAATTGGAACCATAGAGCGATCACTACCGTTTGTTGTCGTTGTCATGTTGAACAACTGACCTTTAAACACGTGACCAAGGAATGAACGAGTAACAGAGAACTTGTTCTTACCAGGCATAGCCCAGCCAAATAGCTCTTTATCACGACCTTCACGAAGAACCGAAACCTGTTGATGGTAACGGCCAAGGTAAGCATGTGGACCTGAAGCGTGAACACCAGATAATACTGAACCTGAGATCAGGCGAACTTCACCTGGCATCAACTCGCTGTCCGTCAACTCTTCAAGGCTAGCACCAATTTGAGTACGAACTAGGCGTGGGTTATTAACTACTGGACCAGCCAGAGAAACAACACGCTCAGAGTAAATCTCACCAGTAAGGAACAACTTACCGAATGCGATAACGTCTTGGTAGTTAATGCTCCACGCTACATTTTGTGCATTTACCGGGTATAGGTAATGCATATGCGTGCCTGCAAGACCTGCAGGGTGTGGGCCATCAAAAACATGTTCTTCAACGTTAGACTGAGCTGAACGAGGTAAGCTAGTACCTTTTTTACAAACGTACACTTTACCGTTAGTCAGAGTTGAAAGAAGATCTAAACCAGCAACGAAAGCATCAGACTGCTCGTTAATGATTAATTCTGGCTCAGCTGCTAGCGGATTAGTATCCATAGCAGTAACGAAAATAGCCTGAGTTTCAGAATCAACTGCTGGAACCTTGCTGAACGGACGAGTTCGCAAAGCGGTCCATGCGCCAGACTCAACTAACTGAGCTTTAACCGTTTCACGGTCAAGACTTGCTAGTTGGTTAGCTTCATAGCTATTGAACGTGATTTGCTCATTGCCTGCTACTTCAATCACTACTGATTGAAGAACACGCTTAGCACCACGGTTCACTTCAATAACTTTACCGCTTGCTGGAGAAGTAAATACAACACCTGGGTTCTTTTTATCTGCAAAAAGAACTTGGCCTTTCTTCACTTCATCACCAACGCGAGCATGCATCGTAGGACGCATACCAACGTACTCTTCGCCAAGCAAGGCGACTTTAGTGATGGACTTACCATCATTAATCACCTGGGATGGAGTTCCTGCGATAGGAAGATCCAAACCCTTCTTTATTGTAATCATACGCACTTGCACTACTTTATCGGGAAAAAGATTCTTTTAATTGCGTAAATTCAGGACGTTTTAAAATCGCCCTTAGACACGACATTACAGTGTCCGGTTTTGGTAAATTTGAGATACCAAAATCGCAACATTACATTAATAAATTCACCACAAAGATTATGTGAGATTTATCAGGTGCCGTATTCTAGCATTTTTTGACAACTTGATGCCATGACCAATAACTTGAATACGGCCTATATTTGGTGAGATTTGAAGCATATGGACTCTAAAATATGTATAAATTTGACGAGCCGCACAGATAAAATGGCTTTTGAATCGTGTTTTAAACAAGAGGTTAATACTCTGTCACAAACTCATATTTTTCGAGTTATGTTGAAACACTGTTAATAAAAACACTACTCGTTGTGGGTATTTTCAACCGCTCGATTTACCATCAGTTTGAGTGATATAACAACGAAAAACAGATGTATTTGGCAACAAAAAAGGTGGCATCGCCACCTCTTCTATATTCGATTACTCTACTATTTCCCACCGCCCATACACATTGGGCTATCTGGCACGTTATCTAGCTGCTTCAACCATTCATCTTTTGTATAAGTGTGAATGGACAGTGCGTGAATATTGTTCGCAAGCTCTTCTGAAAGAGCTTTATTTACCGCTCGATGACGAGCAATAAGGCGTAAACCTTCAAACGCATCGCTGACAACAATCACTTTAAAATGACTCTCAGAACCGGCCGGAACATTGTGCATATAGCTCTCATTGATCACGTTTAAATGACTTGGTGAAAACTCATTGTGCAATTTTGTTTCGATAACTTCTTGGATCATTGTGATTCCTTTATAACGTATTGGCATTATCCGTGGGGTGAGTATAAACCCTAATAGGTCGAGTGTCCGAGTATTTAATAGCGAATGGCATAGGTTTGGTTGAGTTTTATCTATCTTGTTCAGGCCGCATTTGAGACAATATCTTTGTTATTTCTTACATAAGTATCTCAAGCAATGAAAACCGAACTTACCCTTCACGATAGAACTTTAACCTTACATCGTTTCCCGAAACGTTCAAATGAAACCCTTCAAGCTTGGGATGCGGGCGACGAATACCTGATCAGTCATGTTGAAGAGATGAACCTCGAACCTGGCAAACACATCCTGATCATGAACGACAGCTTCGGTGCCCTATCCGCTTGGTTCTCGAAAGATCATGATGTCACTATGATGAGCGACTCATTTATCTCTCACCGTGGTGCCCTGAAAAACTTGCAGCGCAATCAAAGTAACCGAGTGAACTTCTTGAACACGATGGATGATATCCCACACGGTATCGATCTTGTGATCATGCAGCTGCCAAAAACAAATCGTCACCTAATCTGGCAATTGAGTCAGCTACGCCAAGCATTGCCTGAAGGCTGCCAAGTGATCGGCGTCAACAAGGTAAAAGAGATTCACACCTCTACGCTTAACCTGTTCGAAAAATACCTAGGCGAAACCAAAACATCACTAGCGAAGAAAAAACACCGCTTAGTCTTCTCATCTCCAAACTGCCAGCCAATTCAAACGGTAGAGCCTTTTGTTGAATGGGATGTAGACGGTGAAGATATCCGCCTGAAAAATTTACCAAATGTTTACTCAGGGGAAGCACTCGATCAAGGCGCTCGCTATATGCTAGAGCACATCCCTCAAGATCCTGAGCTACGTCATATCATCGATCTTGGTTGTGGCAACGGTGTATTGAGTGTAAAAGCAGGGCAATTGAACCCACAAGCCCGTATCACCTGTGTGGATGAAAGCTTTATGGCGGTGGAATCGGCGCGCCAAAACGTCAAAGATAACCTTGGTGAAGAAGGCAACTTCCAGTTCATCGCCAACAACTGTTTAGATGGCTTCAAGAAAAACAGCACCTACTTAGTGATGTGTAATCCTCCATTCCATCAGCAACAAGCGATTACGGATCACATTGCGTGGCAAATGTTCTGTGATGCAAAGCATGTTCTAAGCAATGGAGGCAAATTAATTGTTATTGGCAACCGACACCTCGGATACGATGTCAAACTAGCAAGACTATTTGGTGAAGCTAACGTTGAAACGCTTGAACTAAACCAAAAATTTGAGATATTACAAGCAACAAGAGAACCTGCGAATTTTAATAAATAAGCAGAAACGACTTCACAAGAATTTAAGATACCGAGCTTCTGGTGTGAATTTAGAAAGGATAAAGGAATGAAAAAACTGATTTTGGCTGCTTCTATTATGGCTTTGACAGCATGTTCAGCCCCTCAGCAAGAACAGATCAATGTAATGCCAGAAGCTTCACTAAGCTCAAGCAACCTTGTACAAGGCAAAACATACACACTAACCAGTAAAGATGTTCGTGCCGCTCAATATGTTGCATTGGTTGATAGTGGCCGTTCAAACATTCAGCCAATTCACGCTAAGCAAAACATGCGTATTTCTCTAGAAAATGCTGTTGCACAGCAGTTAGAGTCTCAAGGTTTTCGTGCGAGCGTAAACAGTGAAAACTCGATTGTTTTAGAGATTCAAGAAGCACTCGTTACCGTAGAGCACACCATTATGGAAAACAAAATGGACGGTAAAGTAACGCTTGAAGTTACCGCTGAAACGCCTGAAGGCAAACTAGTTAAAACATTCAACGGCACTGCAACACGCACTGGTGCATTGAGTGCATCTAACGACGACATCTCTATGGTTCTTAATGACGTGATCAACTTGGTTCTTACTGAGATCGCTAACGACCAAGAGCTACAAACTTACATGAAGGAACGTTTCTAATGGGTCGTATTTTATCTTCTATCGCATTAATGCTAGTGAGCGTGAGCGTTTGGGCTGGTCCTAAAGTAAACGTGGAAACAACATTAGGCGACTTCACTATTGAGCTTAACCAAGAACAAGCACCGGTTAGTGCGGAGAACTTCCTAAAATACGTTGCTGACGGCAGCTACGAAGGCACTATCTTCCACCGTGTTATTCCTGGCTTTATGGCTCAAGGTGGCGGCTTCGATCAAGAGATGAATCAACAAGCAACTTACGCTCCTATCAAGAATGAAGGCAGCAATGGCTTGAAGAACGATACAGCAACAATCGCGATGGCTCGTACTAATGCGCCAGATTCTGCAACTCGTCAGTTCTTCATTAACTTCTCTGATAATGACTTCTTGAACGCAAAAGGTAGCAACCCAGGCTACGCTGTATTCGGCAAAGTAACTGAAGGTTTTGATGTTGTTCAAAAGATGGCAACGATTCCAACCAAGCGAATGGGCCGCATGTCAGACATACCAGTTGACCCAATCGTCATCACTAAAGTGACCCTTCTTAAGTAATCCAATCTAACGCCCTTATTTCTTAAGGGCGTTTTTCTACACAAGGACGCCCTATGTCATCAGGCACTCCCTCTCTTTCTTGGATGCAGACTTTCCGCAGCTACCTAGATAAACGCCTACTTTGGGTGTTTATGCTCGGCTGTTCGAGTGGCTTCCCATGGGTTCTTATTGGATCCAATATGTCTGGTTGGCTAAAAGATGCAGGTTTAACGCGTGCTGCCATCGGCTACTTTGGCAGTGTGTTTGCCGTGTATGCGATTAACTTTCTATGGGCACCATTGGTAGACCGAGTAAAACTGCCGGTGCTTCACGCAATACTCGGCCAGCGACGCAGTTGGATCTTTTTCTGCCAATCCATTGTTTTAATCGGTACCTTATTCATCGCAGGCGTCAATCCCGCAGAGAACTTGGCGTTTACTTCAATGTTGGCGCTCGCTATTGCCATTGCCTCAGCCACGCAAGACATCGCGATTGATGCATTTCGTATTGATACCTTCCCAAAATCCGAAGCATCAAAACTGCCGCAAGCTTCTGCAATGGCCGTAATTGGTTGGTGGACGGGGTATTCTCTACCAGGCTACCTTGCCTTTATTAACGCAGACTCAATCGGTTGGAATGGCGTGTATTACGGAATGGCAGGCGTCGTTATCGTACTAATGCTGTTTACTCTTTTTGTCGGAGAGCCAAATACACAACGCGAAGCCCTGCAAGAACAGGCTCAGCAACGCCACAATAAGGTTGTCGGTTCGAAAGTCGTGGCTTGGTTCAGTGTTACCGTGTTAGAACCGTTTTATGACTTCTTCAAACGAAACGGAGTTCAAGTTGCCATCACCCTACTGCTGTTCGTATTCCTGTTTAAGATAGGTGAGGCCTTCTTAGGCAGAATGTCGATTCCCTTCTATAAAGAGATCGGCTTTAGCAATGAACAAATCGGCCACTACTCCAAGTTAATTGGTTGGGGTGCGACGATATTCTTCACTTTGGTAGGCAGTGTCTTCAATGTGAAATTCGGTATTGTACGCGGACTGATGATCGGCGGTGTGGCAATGGCGGCCAGTAATCTAATGTTTGCGTGGATCGCTCACACTGGCCCGAGTGAAACCTTGTTCTTGGCAACCATCATTGTCGATAACTTTACAACTGCGTTTTCAACCGTAGCGTTTGTCTCTTTCTTAACACTATTAACCGGGCAGGCCTTCTCTGCAACCCAATATGCATTACTCGCATCCTTGGGTAACTTCGGTCGAACAACACTGGCTTCATTTAGTGGTGAATTGGTCGATTACCTCAATGATTGGTCAACCTTCTTTATACTGACCGCACTTATGGTGATTCCAAGTTTGATCATGCTCTACTCGTTACGCCACTTTTTCACGGATTTATTAGAGAAAGCCAAAACTAACCAAGAATAGAGTCAAAGAAAACAAATAAGAAGAGGGTAGCATTGATCTACCCTCTTCTACGTTCTGTCTTCAGATCTAGTCTGTTGTTTCACTGACAATTAGGTTAAAACCCGTACCCATCGAATCATCAATCGCCACGACTTGATACACCACACCATCAGCTAAGGTTGCGGGCGCAGAGTCGATAGCCACAACTGACGGCTGACCCGCTACAGTAATCGTCACAAAGTAAGACCCCGCCGCAACATAAATGCCATTCGCATAATCTCTGAATTTCACATCACTTAGCGCCGGAGTGCTACCAGAGATCCCCGCGTTTTCTGTTAAGTAGATATCCACCGATGCCGCAATTGGGTTAGCAGCGGCGTGGGTAATGTTTAACACCGCACTGGTCGCAACCGGACGACGGTTTTCAGGAACAACCAAAGGTTCCAAATTCAGTGGACTTACTGTCCCTACCGCATAGATGCTGTAATCCATGCCAGCAAATACAGCTAATCCATCAACATCAATAAATGACGGAGACGTCGTTCCCGTTTCGTATATATCAATATCATAACTGTCTGCTGCTAAATCTAAGAAACCGCGAATTTCTTTAAACATTAAACCATCAAGAGGAGCAAACTTAGCAGAATTAACAAATACATCTACAGCTGGTGCGCCATCGACCAAATGCCCGACTCTTACTTCGGCAGTTTCTGCCATGTCGTATATTAACGATGATCCACTACCGTCCATCACCATCAACTTCACCGGAGATACACTGTTTGAGTCAGCTCTTGGTACCGCTGCAATAGTTAGCTCGCTACCGCCAGAAAGAGTGATTTCTCCAGAGTCAAAAGCAATAGCACTACCGCTCACGGTTTCTAATCTCACTCGGTATTGCCCTTCTGGGATATTGAGTACGTCAGTAAAGTCCTTATAACCGAGAGTACCAAGCGGAGCGCCCAATGGATCACTAGGACCAGTGACATACAGATTTACATCGCCAACACCTGTTGCCGCGTGTACTACTTGCACATCTAGGCTTGAACTTGTTGCCGTTCCTGCAGCAGGGCGAGTAACAACCAAAGCCTCTACAGGATTGTTGAATCCATCGGCGTCGCCTACAACCATCACGGTGTAATCTAATTCACCGCTTAAATCGAATTGGCTTGGAGAAATAACAGTAGCAACAGCGTCACCTGGGAGTTGAACATCGACTTGAAGAGTTGTCTGTCCTTGATCTACTGAGGCGTATCCGGATGCCTGAGCATAATCGACACCGCTCCAACGAGCCTGGCTATTGACTAAAACGTTAGCTAAAGGCGCATCTGGCGATGCATGTACAGCTTGTAGTTGAGTTGTTGGTTCATCGTCATCATCACACCCAACAATGAAAAGGGCTGATATCGCTACAGCGAGTATAGGTGAATATTTCATCGGTCTTCTCTCCAAAAAAGTTAGACCAGTTCGTCACACAAATGATTAGTCCAATAACTAATCTTTAAAAAGTATTTCAAAATCTAGTGCAGTGAACTGTCTTTAATTCTCCGTGATTCAAAAAGTAGCTAGGTTCAAATCCCTAGGCAGTCATCACATGAGTTGTCCATCAATTGATTCCAACTCCACTACGCTGTTGGTCAAAAATAGATCAAAGACGAGATTAAGAGGTGGTTTGAATGAGTCATTTTTTAAGAGAAAACGCTTAGAAAAGAATACTGTTGATTTTGATATGCATATCACTCTATTTAGTAGAATCGTTTGCTTAGAGCGGTTATTCACCAATTTATCTACAAAATAATCCAATTTCACAAAATCAATAGAATTAGAAGTGCATCAAGATGCATTGATACATTAAAGTTCCATCATTTAGATCGTTAGTGTGATCAAGCTCACTATAATAATTATAGTTTTCACTCTGTCTCACTTTTATTTGAGAGCAAAATCGCTATTATGCTCGGCATTCGGACATACAAACACGCACGGATTAGCGGGTTACTTATTTTAAACATAGAGAGTTCCATTATGCGTAAATCACTTTTAACTCTTGGCCTACTTGCAGCAGCATCTGCTCCAGTAATGGCAGCTGACTATACTGACGGCGATACTCACAAGAACGATTACAAATGGATGCAGTTCAACCTAATGGGCGCATTCGACGAGCTACCAGGTGAATCTTCACACGACTACATTGAAATGGAGTTTGGTGGCCGTTCAGGAATTTGGGAATTATATGGTTACGTTGATTTCTTTAATGTTCTAAATAATGACAGCAGTGACAAAGCTGGTTCTGACCGTATCTTTGCAAAATTTGCACCTCGTATGTCTCTAGATGGCCTTACAGGTAAAGACCTGTCTTTTGGCCCAGTAAAAGAGCTATACATCGCGAACCAAACTGTAATCAATGGCGGCGCTGAGTACTCTTTCGAGACTACTGAATTAGACCAAGACGGTAATCCTGTAGTTAAGTCCAATGAGCCTCTTTACCAAACATTCATTGGTCTTGGTTCTGATGTAGAAGTGCCATGGTTAGGTAAAGTTGGTCTAAACCTATACGGTATGTACGATCTAAACGCTAAAGACTGGAATGGTTACCAAATTTCAGCTAACTGGTTCAAACCATTCTACTTCTTCGAAAATGGTTCATTTGTATCTTATCAAGGTTACATTGATTACCAATTTGGTGTTAACGATGATTTCGCTGCATTGAACTCTTCTCATGGTGGTCAAATGTACAACGGTCTTTACTGGCATAGCGATCGTTTTGCTCTAGGTTACGGTCTAAAAGCTTACAACGACGTATACGGCCTTAAAGATGGCGGTTTAGCTGGCAAAACTTCTGGCTTTGCTCATTACGTAGCAGCTACTTACAAGTTCTAATTGAACTTCTAAGAAAGTTTCCTAAATGGCACCCTCGGGTGCCATTTTTTATTGCTTTCATTTAATGCCTCGCTATCCTTGCAGCATCACTTTCTTATCTCGGTATTGCTGTGAACATCACTATTGTTGGGCCAGGGGCCATCGGCTCTTTATGGGCAATAAAACTACTTCAAGCTGGTCATAATGTCTCTTTGTGGAGTCGTTCCACTGATAACTCAATTGACTTATCACTTGATGGACAAGCTTCCCTTTCCTTCAGTAACAACAATATCGAAAAGCTATCAGCGAGTGACTTGGTTATTTTCACGGTCAAGGCTTGGCAAGTAGAAGAAGCCACCACTCCGTTACTTCAATATCTCGACTCTGACACCATTCTCATGTTCATGCATAACGGAATGGGCGCGGTCGACAACATTGCCACTCAAATTAATGCTCACCCGATAGTATTGGCAACCACGACCCAAGCAGCATTCAAACCTGATCGTAATAGTGTATCTCATACAGGAATAGGACAAACCCAGTTGGGTGCTTTTAACCAAACGGGTCAACAGTGCACGTTTTTGGTTGATGTATTGGATGATGCTCTCCCCACTGTGAGTTGGAACCCACAAATAGAAACCGCGCTTTGGGCTAAACTCGCCATCAATTGTGCTATCAATCCACTTACTGGGTTGGAACAAATCAAGAATGGTGAACTTGCAGACCAAAGGTTTGAGGGTATTTTAAGTTCTATCGTTGAAGAGCTCACACAAGTTATGCAGGCCGAAGAGATCGCTTGTTCATTCGACGGATTAGAAGCAAGTGTCAAGCAGGTCATCCAAGCCACGGCGCAGAACAACTCATCCATGAAGCAGGATATGTTTTACCAACGCAAGACAGAGATCGACTTCATCACTGGACACCTAATAAAAACAGCGCTTAAACATCAGATAGAAGTTCCTGTTAACCAAAAGCTGTTTGCTCAAGTCAAAGAGCAAGAAAAGCGCTGGGATCATGAATATTCGTCAGCAACGCTTAACAAGTCGCGATAAAATAACAAGACCGCTCAGCATAATGCTAGCACCCACTTTCAAGATTTAGGTAAGAACAGATGTTTGATATCAATCACATCCGAGAGCAGTTTCCTGCGCTATCCCAAACCATCAATCAACAACCGTTGATTTACTTAGACAGCGCGGCGACGACACAGAAGCCTCAGGTGGTTATTGATGCCATTAGCCAATATTACTCGAAGCAGAATGCCAATGTGCACCGTGGTAGCCATAGCTTAACTGCCCATGCTACCAGTCAATTTGAAGCCGCTAGAGACAAGGTCGCCCAGTTTATTGGTGCTTCGTCTTCAAAAGAGATCATCTGGACTCGCGGTGCTACCGAAGCGCTTAATCTTATCGCTCAAACCTACGCCAGAAGCACCCTTAAGCCCGGCGATGAGATCTTAGTCAGCGAAATGGAGCATCACGCCAACATCGTGCCTTGGCAAATTGTGGCAGAACAAACCGGGGCTAAAGTCGTTAAAGTACCGATGACATCGGATTGTGAATTTGACCTAGTCGCGTTTGATACGCTTTTAAATGAACGAACCAAGATTGTTGCATTAGCTCAGATAACCAACGTGACGGGTTCTCGTCAGCCGATTGAAGCCGTCATAGAAAAAGCACACAAGATGAATGCGATTGTTGTGGTCGATGGTGCGCAAGGCATCGTTCATGAGTCAGTTGATGTTGCTGCTTTAGGTGCAGATTTCTACGTTTTCTCAGGTCACAAGCTCTATGCCCCTGCGGGTATCGGTGTGCTTTACGGCAAGCTTGAATTGCTCAAAGCGATGCCACCTTGGCATGGCGGTGGCAAAATGGTCGAGCGCGTCTCTTTCTCTGGCACTACTTTTTCAGAACTGCCTGGCAAATTCGAAGCGGGCACGCCAAATGTGGCAGGGGCCATAGCACTAAGCACCGCAATAGAATGGTTAAGTGGTTTTGTACAACAAGATGTCGAAAATCATATCCACCAACTACAACACGAGACTTATCTTGCGCTCAGTAAACTGGATGACATTCAGATTTTAGGGTATCAACCTAACGCAAGTGTGATTACTTTTGTGATGGATGGTGTTCACCATCAAGATATAGCGACTCTACTGGATCAGCAAGGTATCGCAGTACGTGCAGGACATCATTGTGCTCACCCATTAATGGATGCACTTAATGTGAAAGGAACGGTTCGAATTTCATTTGGTATTTACAACACCATGGAGGATGTTGAAAAACTCATCGCGGCAATAGAAAAAGCCGTTGATATGCTTTAGGGAGTAGCGAAATTACTTAGGGTTGGCGTTTAACGTCAACCCTTTTTGCTTCTGTGTATCAAGGAGATATTAAGCACTTAGCTCTTGGATTTGAGCAACAATCGCTTTTAATCCATTACCGCGAGATGGGCTAAGGTGGGTAATTAGACCGATTTGTTCAAAGTAACCATCAATATCGAACGCTTGAACCTGCTCTGATGTTTTTCCATCATACGCAGCCATCACTAATGCAATCAGACCGCGCACAATACGAGCATCAGAATCAGCATAAAAGTGCCAAACACCGTCGATATTTTGAGAAACCAACCACACTTGGCTTTCACAGCCAGAGACCATCACCTGCTCACTTTTCAGTTCATCAGGCATCGTTGGCAGTTTCTTACCCCATTGAATCACTTGGCGATAACGGTCTTCCCAGCCGCTGAATGTCTGCATCTTCGCGACGATATCATCACTGGTAATTTCAGTGCCGAATGGAGAGCTTGGGAATGTGGTCATTTTAATATCCAGTCGATTGTTAATTGAGTAAAAGACGTTACTTAGCGTGCTTTTGAATCAGCTTTTCAACGATACGCGAAACAGCTACAAAACCAAACGTCGCCGTTACAACTGTTGCCGCACCAAAACCCGTCGCACAATCCATACGTTTTGGACCTTCTGCTGTCGCTTTCGCAGCACAGACACTGCCGTCAGCTTGAGGGTATTTCAGCTGTTCAGTTGAGAACACACAATCGATACCAAACTTACGTGCTGGATTCTTAGGGAAATTATGATGACGACGAAGGGTATCTTTTAGCTTCTTCGCGAGCGGATCTTGAATCGTCTTCGTCAGATCAGCCACTTTGATTTGAGTCGGATCGATTTGACCACCCGCACCACCAGTGGTGATCACCTTAATTTTGTTGCTACGACAATATGCCAACAGTGAAGCCTTAGCTTTCATGCTATCAATCGCATCTAACACAAAGTCGAACTCTTTCGACAGGTATTCAGCCTGATTGTCTGGGCCGATGAAGTCGTCAACCAAGTTAACTTTACACTCAGGGTTAATCAGCTTAACGCGCTCTGCCATCACTTCAATTTTGCTTTTACCAACGTTACCCGACATTGCGTGGATCTGACGGTTGATGTTGGTCACACACACATCATCCATATCGATCAAAGTCAGCTCACCTAAACCAGTACGAGCAAGCGCTTCAACCGCCCATGAACCTACACCGCCAATACCGATCACACACACGTGTGCTGCTCTAAGTATGTCGACTTCACTATTGCCATATAGGCGACGGGTGCCACCAAATCGTTGGTCATAGTTTTCTGAAGCTGGAGTGGTCAATTCACGCATTGTTGCCGCCAATTTATTTCTGAGAAAAAGAAAAGAGTGCGTTTTATACGCACTCTTGAATAAAAAGTCTAGGGGATTAGCGATTCGCTTTCAATGCCCTATTTTATTGTAGCTTACTCAACCTTTTCAGGAGGCAAAGCCCAAGGCGCTTCAGTTGCGCTGCCATCTAAACCGAGCTTCCACACACGACCAAAATGCTTGTAATGGCCCGCTTCTGTACCCGCTCGAGGGCCCATGCCGTGGTAAAGGTCCAAATGGTTTTGCTTAACCGCGCCGCCCGTATC
The DNA here is from genome assembly GCF_041468865.1 of Vibrio sp. 10N.286.52.C3. Classification (NCBI taxonomy): domain Bacteria; kingdom Pseudomonadati; phylum Pseudomonadota; class Gammaproteobacteria; order Vibrionales; family Vibrionaceae; genus Vibrio; species Vibrio sp. 10N.286.52.C3. The sequence goes on from NZ_JBFRJM010000054.1 coordinate 26,693, forward strand.
CAAAACCAATAGCAGTCTTAGTTGATGAGCGCCGCTCCAAGTACCATCAGCATTCAGTAGTGGAACCTCAGCAAGAATCGGCGTCCCCATAGGCAAGATAGAGCGATCGCCCGCAACCGCCGCCATAGGCAATAGAGGAATGCCCGCGCTACCCATCACAGATAGGTCGTCTCTCGCTTCAAAAAACACGAAAGATGGGTTTTGCTCAAGCAGCTCTTTGACCACTTCAGGATCGTTTGCCAATACCCACTCTTTGATTGCTTTTAGCGACATTTTTTCGCGTGGAACTAAGCCTCGTTCAATCAGAACACGGCCAATGCTCACATAAGCTTTATTGTTCTTACCCGCGTAGGCGAAATACTGCAGCGTGTCATCATCACCGAAGTGTACAAATCCACTGCCCTGTACTTCCATCATAAATGGGTCGATACGGTTTGCTGAGTAACCTAACTCAAGGCCCTGACCTTCTAGTGCGCCGTTGTAAATCTCTTGGCGTGTTGGACACTCTTTACCACACTCAGGAAGCCCGTAAACAGGGTAACGATATTCTTCATTCGCTTCGTGGCGCAGCTCCATCACAGGAGAAAAGTAGCCCGTGAACAAAACATTGCCTTGTTTATCACCACCACCTAGTTGAGCGGTTTGAACGCCAAAATTCGCTAGCTCGCTTGGATCTCCACTCAACATCGCCCACTCATTGAGTTGTTGATAAAGCGGCTCATAGATTTTAGCCATCGAAGGGGATTTAGAAACCACCATCTCAGCTTGTTCTGCAAATGCGGTGTAGTCTCTTGGTTTATTGGATTCAACCTGATCGACCTTATTCAAGGTGCGAGGAAATTCGTCATCAAGGTGTTGCTGAGCAAGATCAGTGGGTTGAGCACAGCCAAATAACAAAGAGGCAGCGACAAGGGGAAGCCATTTTTTAATCACAAGAGTCATCCTAAAAATTCTATGCATCGAGGATGACAAAAACAGTCAGATAACACAATCTTAGATTGTAAGAGTTTACAAGAAGATAACCTATCGGACGGAGTTATCGATATGGCCCTTAAGGCGGAAGATGGGATTGTAGTGACTGTCAGAATCGAGCACCATTTCTGTATTGTCAGAATTGGTCATGCGGAAGCGATAGGTTTTATCACCCGCCTTGTATTCAAAGTAGTTTCCATCAAAGTCAAAGCTCGTCGAAACAACAGACCCACGAACTGACACACCATTAGCATTCAGAACAAACTCATCGGTCGCATAATGTGCAACATCTTGCTCTATCCAAGTGCCGTATATCAGATTGTCGGGCGTCGCCGCATTTTGCACTCGGGAAAGCACATCGCCGAACAAAGAAACCACCGCAAACGAACCCACTAAGGCTAGAACCATTAAACAACGTTCAATGATCTTACGCTTCAACTTAGATTGATTGCGCTGATCAGCTTCGCTGTAGAGACCTTTGGTTATCTCATCGATTTTGTTCTTTGTTGCTGGAGCTTGTTGCATTCGGTGACTACTCATAAGGATGCTATGCGCATTCTACACTGAGACAGTTTATATATTGAAGCCTAGATAAGAATAGTTTGCGCTTTATTCCAAAAAGGTGTTGTTTACATTTGAATTTAAATGCTAAATTATCGAATAAATAAACAAAATGGACTTGTTCTGTGAAATTAAGAAGTACAGCGCTAGTAAAAGGTTTCAGACAATCAACCCCTTACGTAAATGCTCACCGTGGCAAAACCATGGTCATTATGCTGGGAGGCGAAGCCGTTGCCGACAGGAACTTTGGTAACATTATTAGTGATATAGCCTTGCTCCACAGCCTTGGAGTAAAGATTGTTCTCGTTCACGGGGCAAGACCGCAGATCAACCAATTGCTTGCCAAGCAAGATTGCCATACGCCTTATCACAAGAATATTAGGGTCACTGATGAATATTCTTTGGGCGTCGCTATGCAGGCTGCTGGACAGCTTCAACTTGCCATCACCGCACGCCTCTCAATGAGCTTAAACAACACGCCGATGGCAGGCACTCAACTCAATGTTATGAGTGGCAACTTCATTACGGCTCAACCGCTTGGCGTGGATGACGGTACGGATTATTGCCACAGCGGGCGTATTCGTCGAATCGATATCGAAGGGATCAATCGCACGCTTGACCAAGGTTCAATTGTACTGCTTGGCCCTATTGCCAGCTCCGTGACAGGCGAAAGCTTTAACCTACTTTCTGAAGAGGTCGCTACCCAAGTTGCTATTCGTCTAAAGGCCGACAAGCTGATTGGCTTCTGCTCCGAACAAGGGGTAACAGATGAACGCGGTAACGTGCTCGCCGAACTCTTCCCTAAAGATGCCAAGCAAATTCTGGAACGATTAACGGAATCTCAAAATCCTGCCGAAGACATGAGCACAGGAACACTGCGCTTCTTGAAAGGAGCGATCTCCGCTTGTCGAGCTGGTGTGCCTCGTTGTCATCTAATCAGCTACAAGGTAGATGGCGCATTAATCCAAGAGTTGTTCTCTTTTGACGGTATTGGAACCCAAGTGGTCATGGCTAGTGCCGAGCAAGTAAGACAAGCTCAGATCGACGATATTGGCGGCATCTTTGACCTTATTCGCCCTCTTGAAGAACAAGGCATCTTAGTGCGCCGCTCTCGAGAACAGCTAGAGCAAGAAATCCACCGATTTACCATTATCGAAAAAGACGGACTGATTATTGGTTGCGCTGCACTATATGCGTATCCGGAAGATCACATGGCAGAGATGGCGTGTGTGGCGATTCATCCTGATTATCGTGATGGCAACCGCGGGCAAATATTACTGGACTACATGCGTCATCAATCGAAGTCTCGTGATATCGACCAAATTTTCGTTTTAACCACACATAGCCTGCATTGGTTCCGTGAACAAGGGTTTTACGAGATCGGAGTTGATGAGCTACCGATGGAAAAACAGGGGCTGTACAACTATCAACGTAACTCAAAAATCTTAGCGTTAAATGTGTAAATAAAGTTTTGGACTAAAATCTCACTTCAAAGGAAAAATAATTGCAAATGTAATCGTTTTCTATATGAGATTTATTAACTATGCACTTTCACTCACACGTATAATTGTATAGAATTTAGACGCTTTAATAATCTTAACAAATGTTTTTATTGGAATTGCCATCTCGATAGTCATGTCGAACTCATTGAGGTGGTCACTGCACGGATTGCTATACCCGTTGACGGCCAGCACGCTAACATTAGCTCTGCTCGTTAATATAAACAGCAAAAAGAGCAATATTGATATGAGAACCATTGTTTGTAACTCGCTGCAAAGTTTTTGGGATATGGCTGATAACCAATTCTTAGAAGGGCTAGACGTACACTGCGTGTTCCCTGTTAGCGAGAATCTAAAAGAGTTTATTTTGAATTGCCAAGCAAAGTACAAGATAAACCACATATCGTTTACTCGAGCGTTTTTAGGCTCTGATTCCTAATAACGCTCAAAGCAACCAAGGATGGTTGCTTTGTGTTTATCTAGCCCTAAGTTCAAAACCTTCTCTAGCCGTCCATAACGACTAATTCGTTAAGCGACTGCCTAAACCACTCACTCGCTCTGTTTTCACCTTAATCCCACGCTTCAACACATTTGTATCGCTGAACATCATCAGTCGTTTCTTCGCACGTGTAATACCTGTATAGATAAGCTCTCGCGTTAAAATAGGGCTGAAATCTGGCGGCAAGATCATTAAGGTCAGATCAAATTCACTACCCTGAGATTTGTGTATTGTCATTGCATAAGCCGTTTCATGATCGGGCACTCGGCTTGGTAGCACAGCTTTTACGCTGCCATCGGGCAACTCAAAATAGACCTTCAAACGAGGGGTTAAGTCAGGTTGACTAGAACCCGCCTCAAGCATACAGATACCAATATCACCATTGTACAAACCCAAGCCATGATCATTTCGCGTCACCATAACAGGACGTCCGTGATACCACAGCTCATCATTATGAGGGCTCACCAAACGCCTTGCGGCCAGTGCTCTTTCAATTCTGTGGTTGAGGCCTTTAACACCAAAATCCCCTTCACGAATGGAACACAACAGTCGGCATTGGCTGAACAAATCGAGTACCGATTTCGCTCTCGCTTCTTGAGTTTCTAACTCTTCCAACGGCACATTCATTCTATTGAGGTACGCACCATACTCGTTAACCAAAGTACGCAGCATCAGGTTATAGCTGTCACTCGACAGAGGGTGGTTTTCGATATCGCCAAAATCTTTGGCAAACACTTGGTCTACTTGATTCGCAGAACCATTATTGATTGCTTTTGCCAGCTGACCGATACCGGAGCGCGCATCGAAACGATAACTCTTCTGCAGCATACACAAGCTATCCGCAATCGCAGGCGGATTCACCGCTCCAGCTTTGTCTTGTCTTGGTTTAGCTATCGCATCAAAACCTGTCATCTCTGCAATCAAATTGCCTTGCGCTGTGCTGTACCCTGCAGAGTTGAATGAACAGATATCACCGAGCACAGCACCTGCCTCTACTGAAGCGAGTTGGTCTTTATCACCCAATAAGATGAGCCTTGCGTGCTCAGGAAGTGCATCCACCAGCTTATACATCATCGACAGATCAACCATTGAAGCTTCATCCACTACCAAGATATCAAGGTGGAGTGGATTGCGTCGGTTATGTCTAAACTCAGCACGGTTAGGAATCGCGCCGAGTAATCGATGTAACGTGCTCGATTCAGTTGGTATGTTGGCCTTCACTTCAGGCGCTAATGGCAGCTGCTCAATCGCTTTACCAATCGACTCGGTTAAACGCGCCGCCGCTTTACCCGTTGGTGCCACTAGCTTAATCGTTGGCGTTTTACCTTGGCTGAGCGATTGCTCGATCATCGCCGACAGTAATTTGGTTACTGTGGTCGTTTTACCGGTACCCGGCCCACCGGAAATCACCGCAAAGCGACGACTCAGCGCCACCGCGGCTGCCACTTTTTGCCAGTTCAAACATGCCGATAACGGCACCAAGTCGTCCAACACATCTAAGTCCGTTACCTGCTTAGCTTGTACAATCGCTTGGTCGATTGATCCCCAATCTAAAGCCTGCTCATTCACAATATCAAGATGGTCACACACCAATTGTTGACGTAATACCTGAGACGTTTGTTGGCTTGCTTCAGCCTTGGCTAAGGCGTTAAACAGAAAATGATAGCTACGTGCAAAAAGCAGATTGAGCGTTTCAGTCAGCGCTTTTTTCTGCTCAGTATTGAACTCTACCGGCTTACTTAAACGGTTTAAGGTCTCAGCCAACACAACTTCGTAGTTCCAATAACGCTGTAAATAGACACGCTGCCCATCGAACATTAGAGGCTTAACACAATCGTTGGTCGTTCCCACTAAGTTTGATGATTGAAGCACAGCCACCCAATCAATACCCAACAGTTTTTGGTTCAATTGCAGTGCAGTTTCACCGTATAACCCAAGTAACTGAGCAAGATCTGCCGCTAGTTCAGGGCCTGTCGTATGCTGCTGTATAAGCTGAGTACAAATGTGTCCTTTGCCTAATTCATGGCTCACTACCCCCGCGAGAAAGCCGATCTCTTGAGGGTAGCTCGTGGCTTGCTGAGCAAGAAAACGGGCAAATTGATAATCCAACTGACGAATAGAACCCTTATCCGCAAGAAACTGGAGTACATCCATCAGTTGCTCAGGAATAAGTGAAACTGGCTTTGCTGTGTTCGCAGTATCTATGCCGGTATTAGTGGTCGTTGTTGTCATTATAAAAGCCCCATCTGTCCAGTTTCATCGTCATTCAATTGTGCCGAACGTCTGTCTATCACTTTACCGTCAATCAATTGATCCATTTCATCAAGTAAAGCCAGTGTTGGTTTCGCCGAGAAAATACCTTGCTGAGATTGGCCGTCCATTCCTCGTAAGAACAAGTAGTACACGCCACCAAAATGTTGTTCGTAGCTGTAATTGGCAACGCGGCTGCGTAAGAAACGGTGCAACGCCAATGCATAGATTTGATATTGCAAATCATAGCGATGGTCGGCCATCGCCGATTTCAATGCCTCGCCATGGTAGACAGCAACATCATCTCCTAAGTGATTCGATTTCCAGTCGAGTACATAGTATTTACCTTGGTGCTCAAACACCAAATCGATGAAGCCTTTCAACATACCTTGCACGGTTTGGAAACCTAGATCGCCCGCTTTGGCTGACAATGGATCGTGATATTGAATGGTTTGATTCAGTTCAGATGCAGCCAATACTTCGATCGGCAGTAAGAATTCCATCTCAACTAAACGTTGCGTCGAGTCTTTCTCGCTTAGCTTTAAGTTCTTGCCGTCTAATGCGGTGTTCAGCACTGTATCGACCAGTTGCTGAAGCACAGGTAGCCACTCTAATTCATATTGCTCTGATTCTAATAAGTGAGTGATTACTTGCGTGTTATGTTCACTGGTTGCTGGCTCGGTAAATTCAACCTCCTCAAACAAGGTGTGTAAGAAAGTACCTGGGCGAGCACCACGAGGGAACGTAAAGATAGAGCGTTCAGGCTCAATCAACTCAGACTCATCCTGCTCATCAGCCGAGTCAATATCAAAACCAGACACCTCAATGGTCGCGTCATGACTCGCACCGTGACTGCCCTGTTTGACAAGCCCCGAGTAACTGGTGATACGCCAAGCTCGGTCAATTGAAGCCTTAAGTTCACTGGCCTGTAAGTCGTCACTCACTTGCTCTGTTTGCACAAAAATTTGTTCGTGAGCGGTAGGTGTTTCGGCTAACAGCACACTGGAATTCTTACCCTCAATAGCCGATAGAGCTTGATGCAACTCGGCGATGCCTTGCTCTTGTCCGTTTTGAACCAAATAGCCCATGGCACTCAAGTGCACGCCGGTCGGCTCTTTGGTTGAACGCCCTTTACGTAGCGGTGCCATGCCAATAAAACATCCATAAACAGCACGAGTCAGCGCCACGTAAATCAAACGTAAGTCTTCCGCCAATCGCTCTTTGTCGGCTTGCGCTAAGGCACTATCGCTACCCGTAATATCAAGTACCGTGGTATCTGAGTCATGGTCGTAGAACTTGCCTTCGCTCGCTTCTCGGTAACTCGCGACAAATGGGAGGAATACAAGGTCATATTCCAAGCCTTTCGATTTATGAATGGTAACGATTTGAACCAAGTTTCTTTCTGATTCAAGGCGTTGAATGTCGTCGTCACTGCCACCTAAACCATTTTGTGCATCGGAAATCGCTTCTGCTAGCCAACGCAACAAGCCATAGTCACTGTCGAGTTCTTGTCTTGCTTGTTGCAACAATTCGCCAATGTGCATTAAATCAGTGAGTGAGCGCTCACCATTTTCTTCTTCCAGTAAGCGTTCCGCGAGATGTCGTTTACTGATCACGCTGCGAAGCATTGGCAACACGCCGCGCTGAAGCCACAACTTACGATATTCTCTAAACTCGTTAACGACGTTTTCCCACACCACTTCATCGTTGTTGAGTTCATCCAATGATGCGGCATCCAGAGCAAACAACTCCGACGCTAAACTGGCGCGTAATGCTCGGTCATTTTCAGGTGTCAGCACCGCCTGCAACAAACGTTGAATATCTTGTGCGACCAAGCTGGTGAACACACTGTCTCGGTTGGATAAATACACGCTCGCAATGCCTTGTTCCGACAACGCGTTCTTAATCAGACGACCTTCACTACCGGTTCGAACCAAAACAGCAATATCACCCGCATTCACGGCATGTTGTTTTTTGCCGTTATCAAAATAGGCTTGTTGATTTTGAGAAGCGGTCAGAATAGTTTGAATTTGACTCGCGGTCGCTTCTGCCATTGCCTTGTGATATTCGCCTTTAGGTAGTGGCTTATCTTCTGCTTCTTGTAACCAAAAGGTCAGTGCGTGCTGAGTTTCTCCGTTCATCACCCATTGGCGTTTGTCGGCCGATGGACTGGCAGCAACGGGCAAAAATGGAATGTCTTGATCGTAGATAAACGGGCTGTCCGAATTCATAAACACTTGGTTTACTGCACTGACCATATCGGCACTTGAGCGCCAGTTAGTGCCTAAGGTGTAGTGAGCACTAACTTGGTTTCTCGCCTTGATATAGGTAAAGATATCTGCGCCACGGAAGCCATAAATCGCCTGCTTTGGGTCACCGATCATAAACAAGCCGCACTGCGGATTATCAAGATAGATTCGGCTAAAAATACTGTATTGCAGTGGGTCGGTATCCTGAAATTCATCGATCATCGCCACCGGGTAGAGCGTGCGAATCCTTTCCACCAGCAGTGACTGCTCATCGACATCGATCGACGCAGATAACTGGGTCAGTAGGTCATCAAACGACAACCACTGCTTTTGCTGTTTCGCCTTGGCGAGCATAGTTCGACAATGAGTAATCGCATGCGCCAGCAATGGAGCTTTTAGATCTACAGGAGAATTTAAGAAATTCTCAATAGCCTCAAACACCGCGTGCTGAGGCGCGGTGCCTTTTGGTGTTTTTTCAATTAACGTTGCTTGTGAGAACTTCTCTAGTTTATCTGGAAACTGGTAATCATGAGTGTCGCTCTGCGCCCATGCTGTCACAGCTTCTAACCATGTCGGCAGAGATTTCTTAGTGTAGCTACGTTTGTTCACATCCGAAGCAGAGATCAAAGCCAAAAAGTCCGCTTCGGATTCACACCATAGCGCTTTAAGTTGCTTCACTTTATCTAGGTTTTGGTTGTGCAGAGTTTGCAGGTCGCCCGACATCGCATCTACCGTCAATTTCAGCGGAGATCCTGTCAGATAACGATTTACGTCTGCTAATAACGCAGCCGGTGAACCCCAAATATTACGAACCTCACCAGCCAGTTGAGTCGGCAGCGGGTAAAACTGCTTACGCCAGTAGTCAGCAACCACTTGCGCTTTTAGGTGACTTTCATCGGTCACAAATTCATTATCAAAGCGGCTTCCAGACTCGAAGGCATTTTGAGTCAACATACGCTGACAGAAGCCGTGAATGGTGTAGACCGCCGCTTCATCCATTTGCCTTTCGGCATTGAGCAGTGTTTTCGCAGCGCCTGCGTGGTCTTCGATCTCTTGCAACAGAGGCGCAATCACTGGGTCATCACTTTGCCCGCGAGCAAACGCAATGCGTGCATCATGGATTCGTGCACGGATACGATCTCGCAGCTCTGCGGTTGCCGCTTCGGTAAAAGTCACCACCAGAATTTGATCTACGGTAAGTGGCTCATGATGTCGGGTAGCTTCTGTAAGCTCTCCTGTTGGTGCTGCCGTGCCGTGTCCGAGCAGTAAGCGTAAGTACAAGCCAGCGATAGTAAATGTTTTACCAGTACCCGCCGATGCTTCAATTAAACGCGCGCCATGAAGTGGAAACGTCATGGTATTGAGTGTCTGTGGAGCAATTACCTGAACACTGCTTGTGGTCGTCATGCCTTACTGCCTTCTGATAAATATGTTGTTACAAATGTGACCTAGCGTGGAAAACGTCATTCAATTTACGTCCTACGCTGATTTGTTAATAGTTAGTGCGATCTCTCTCACGGATCAATTCGGATCGCCTCGCTACTATGCGCCCACGAGTTCAGGAGCGCGTACGAGTTTTGTACTTTACGGCGTTACTTTGAACCACAGAATAATGGTCCCTCTGACCTGTGGCCGTACAGCGAACGCCCTACACTAATAATGATTTACTGGCGGCCACTTTATTTCCTGTACCTTGCTTCTATTCACCTTGATTCCCTTCATCTTGAAAGCAAGCGTACCAAACGCTTACCAGCGACTCTCTTTTGTCTTTCATTAATTCAGCGCACTCGCTATTGATCTTGTCGATCACAGCCACCTACTCCTGATCTTCCAGATCTTCCAGATCTTCCAGATCGGCAGCAGCCAACCTTGCCGCCTGTAGCACAAGCGTTGAATACATACGCGACTCAGTAGCCAATTCATCGTCCCATTTAGACCAGATTCGTGAGATGTAGGTATCTCTACCCTCGCCCGTGAAGGCGAAGCTGTCATTAAAGGTATCGGCCATTTTCTTGAGTGACTTTTCTTCATCATCGACCCACTTACCACGGCTAAAGCCCGCTTCAACACCAGCTAATGCCGTTTTCGGGAAGTATGGCAATGGTGCAGTCATACCTTGATAAAACAGTCGTACTAACTCAGCTAATATACTCTTCGCTTGCTGCGCATCGCCGATAGGTTGTAGCGTTTGGTGAACCACGCCCTCTTTTCTGTCATAGCCAATAATATGGGTCGTTTTTCCGTGTCCCATAACAGCGCAGGATAGATGATCAATCCACGCAGCCAAGTAATCTTGAGAGCGTATTTTGCCGCTACGGAAACGCACTAGACCTGATTGATAGTTTTGAGTTAACCACCCCATCAAGCGAACAGGCTTACCTTCGCCTAACACGTCAAACTCGATATTCACTTCGAGATCTTGCTGCGGTGATCCGCTCACAAATCTAATCTCTTTGGCTAAGTCTTCCGCTTGAACACGGTTGGTTTCAAATTCGATGTCACCGAAGGCGCCGACCGGTAATCGACCTTGGGCTTTTTGCTCAGAGACAAACAGTCGCACCGCTTCGTCTGCGCCTTCTGGGTGGTCCAGCAACACTTGCAGCAGCGCATCTTTAAGCTGGAAGCTTTCTAAGCCATTAAGCACGAACGGCTCGTCGTCTTCCATTACCGGAAGCGGTGGCTCAAACACGACTTTTAGACGGCGATTAAAGAAGTATTGCACCGGCAAACGCCAGAAACGCTGTAGCTCAACCAAATCGAGTTCTAACGGATAGCTCGCACCAAGCAAATAGTCATCCAAAGCGCGATTGAATTCACCACTGCGCTCACCAGAACGATTTGCCGCAGGAAGCCATTCTTTGGCGTAGCTCAATACATGACCTGCATCACCTTGCGTAAAGGCTGCTGGGCTAAATGGTGTCATGGTGTGTTCAAAGCTGATTGCTTGAGTCAGTTTGATACCAGAATCATCACTTGGTAACGCTTGATCTGCACTTAGGCAGTAGTTCTGGTGGCAGTACTCAATCAACTCAGAAACCAATACCGACGGTACTCGCTCAGTATTATCTTGAATCGAACGGCCGACATAGCTGATGTATAAACACTCTTGTGCTGACAGCATTGCTTCTAGGAATAGATAACGGTCATCATCACGACGAGAACGATCACCAGGTCGAGTGCGCCCGTTCATCAGGTCAAAACCTTCTGGCGGCATTGAGCGAGGGTAAACCCCATCATTCATGCCTAACAAACAGACGGTTTTGAACGGAATAGAACGCATCGGCATCAAGGTACAAAAGTTAACTTGTCCCGCTAAGAAACGCTGACTTATACGGGCGCCCGACAGTTTATTATTTAAGTACTGATAGATGATACTCGGCGACAACTCTTGCTCATACAAGGCATCATCAAGCTGTTCATTCAGTTGTGAAAGTGCATCACGAATCGACTTAAGCACCACCTCACCTTCCAGCTCAACCGCAAAAAAATCATCAATCATTTGCAGCAAGGTTTCACGCCACATATCGATTGATTGGGTTTCAGTTAGTCGTTGGCGGTAATGAGCGATACGGTCAATAAAGTGCGCTAACTTACCCGCAAGTTCGGCGTTAATACCCTGAACTTCGTTATAAGCCGCAATCGGAGAATGTTCAGTTTCAAACAAGCCCGCAGAGTCTGACATCGCATAGCCCAGTAACATACGCTGAATACCAAATAGCCAGGTATTTTGCTCAGTCTCAGGTAGATCAAATTCTGTTGCAGTTGAAGCATCAACCCCCCAACGAATGCCCGCCTCTTCAACCCATTGCTTGGCTTGCTCGAATTGAAACTCGTCAATACCAAAGCGTGCCATCATCGCAGGAATTTCTAACAGCTCTAGCAACTCAGAGGCTAAACAGCGCGTGTTCGGTAGCGCGACCAATTGCATGAAAGCGGTCAGAATTGGGCTTTCTTGGTCTGCAGTTCTATCAGAGATCGAGTAAGGGATATAACGCTCACCCGGAGCATTACCAAATACCGCCTGAATCGCTGGGCTATAAGCATTAATGTCAGACACCATCACGATGATATCGCGTGGTTTCAGGGTCGGGTCGGCATCAAACATCGCCAATAGCTGGTCATGAAGAACTTCCACCTCACGCATTGGGCTGTGACACGCATGTACAGTCAGTGAACGATCGCCAAGCTCAACCACCTGTTTATGATTGCTGGAATCTAAGATGTGATCAACTTGATGTTCTTCTAGCTGGAGAATATCGGCTTGCAATTGATGGAGCAGGCTGTCTCTCTCTACATCAATAAAGAACTCGTGCTCTTCACTGTCTGATTGAGATAGCAAAAACAGGTTATCTCTGCCCAATTTACCCATAGACGCCAACAAGCTATTACCGACAGCTTGGCTAGTATGCAGTTCATCTTCAACGTTGGCTTCAATGCCATCTTTCAAAGGTGATACTTCACCTTCTAGCTGAGGTAAACCATCAACCAACGCAAACTGCTTACGACGCTGCGCTTCAACTCTTGCCAAGTATTTACGATCGCGAATATCGCCCCAATAATGTTGGCAAGGGTTGGTAAACATCAAATGAACATCAATCTGCTCACCAAGTGCTTTCAACGCGTCCATATAACGAGGAGGCAGCGAAGAGATACCAAACACAAACAGGCGCTTAGGTAAGTGTTGTAGCTGACCTTGTTGATTGGCTAACGCTTCAATAAAGTCGTGATACAAGTTACCACGGTGATACTTCGATTGGTCTTGAGACAGGGTTTGCTCATAGAGTGTCTTCCACAAAATTGGCTGCCAAGGATGTTCTTGTTGCCCCCCATCATCAATTAACTCGGCAACGGGCTCTCCCGCTTCCCACATCGCCATCCACTCCGGTCGATACACCAAGTAACCATCGAAGATGTCGGCAATTTTCTCTGCCAATTGGTACAACTTCGAATCATCTTCGTCGTTTTCAAGGTAGCGTTGTAGAGGTAAAAAATCAGGGTGGTCAAGCTTAGCGGGTAACAAACTCATCAGCTTCCATGTCATCGCTTCCTTGTTAAAAGCACTGCGTTTAGGTACATCAGGAAGCACTTGGGTAAACATATCCCAAATGAAGGTTGCTGGAAGAGGAAAGTCTATATTTGCTGCTACACCAAACTCTTTGGCGAGTTCCATCTTAAGCCATTGAGACATACCTGGGCTCTGAACCAAGATCTGCTCTTTTTCGAAAGGGTTGGCTAAAGGATCACTTTTGATTAAATGAACGAGAAGGATTTTTAAAGTATCGACTTTATTGGAATGGTAAACAGTAAACAAAGTGCACTCACGCTAATCTTGCCACAATATAAAGCCAGATTAGCATAAGTGCCGAGTTTGGATTAGGAATATAAGCTTATGAAATACTGAAAACTTAAGCTCCGTTTATCTTTTGAACTATTGCTTCTTACAATCTACTGCCTACCGCGCTTAGAACACGGTGAGGTTTGTAATTCATGTAATAACGAACCGCCACATAACCCACTACAAACGTTGCCACAATCAATTCTAGATACGCTAGGCCAAACACTTGATTGATGTAATGCGCTTCAATACCTTGTGCTTGCATCCACGCAGCCAGTTTGAACAAGGCTGTTGCACCAATCACGATTGGGAAGGTAAACGCTGCATAACCAGGGCTAAATGGAAGACGAAGTAGTTTGAAAAACGCCATATAGATAATGAACGTCATCAACACTGCAATACCAAATAGTAAACCAATGATCACAGGTGAAGGGTTAGCAGTAACGGTTAAGTAACCCGCCAAAGATAGGCTTGCCGGTGCTGCCATAATCGCAATCGTTGGTTTTGCAGCATCTGGCACTTCGTGAGAGAAGATCAAACGGTAAACCATGATTGGTAGCATTACTGCGTAAACCAATAAGCCGAATACCAAAGTCGCGTTAGCTACTGGCTCTAAAACTGGATTACCTGAGAAAGAGACGTCAGCGACGATAATACCGATCGGTGGCACAAACCAGCTTGGCACCATGTGGTGAATCTCAAAGTTTTTAGCTCTGTGGTACAAAAAGCTCGTTAGAAACACAACATGCAAAGCCACAGAAGCCAACCACATAGCTTCTTGTAAGAATTGAGAGATTGGCGCCAAAGACGCTGACACCACCATGCACCCCATTGCAAATGTTGGTACCACACTGCCGACAACAGGGTGAGCAAGATCTTCACGCAATAGGTGACCATGAATCAAAAATTTCACAGCTAAAACAAGAAGTAATACCGCCGCAATGCCAGCACTGATCCACTGCACCAAACCCGGTGTGTGTAAGATACCTTGTGCGACTAGAACACCATCCCAACACCAGCCTAAGCTTGCAATTGCGAGTGCTAACCCTGCCATGGGAGTTGGAGCTCCTGTTAATCTATATTTAATACGTTGAATCATGTCAGCCTCTCTTAAACCTAATTCACTAAACTTGTGAACTCATCAGCTTGTTGAAGCCATAATACGCTTGCGCTTCGTTAAACAATATCCAATTATATATAACAAGTGTTCATCAATACTGAACAGAATCCATTTTCACCAGCAGAGTAAAACTAGGAATCTGATGGCTAATATTTCAATAAAACAGCTCAAAGTGTTCGTCACTATTACTCAGCACTCGACATTGACTGCTGCCTCTGAGGCTCTGTTTCTGTCTAAAGCTGCGGTCAGCATGGCACTAGGCGAAATGGAGAAACAACTCGGCCACTCTCTATTTGACCGGGTCAACAACCGATTAATTCTCAACCAAGAGGGACATAAGTTACTTCCATTGGCGGATGAAATATTACATCGTGCTGCTGGTATTGATGTTTTGTTCCGTGATGATCAGCCTTTAAGTGGCAATCTAAAGGTCGGCGCGAGTGACACGATTGGTAATCAGGTCGCACCGTTTATTTTGTCAGGCTTTCGCGAACGAACTCAACATCAGGATCAAAGCTTGTTCATTTCAAACAGTGCACTGATCTGCCAAAAGTTGGTGGATTATGAACTGGATATCGCGCTAATTGAAGGAAAAACATTACACCCTGAACTCATTTCGAGTCAGTTTAGCAGCGATGAAATGTGCATTATTGTTAGTAATCAACATCCTCTCGTTGCCAAAGAAAAAGTGATTTTAAGCGATTTAGAAGACAGCCATTGGATTTTACGTGAATCAGGCTCAGGGACTCGCGAGTTTTTCCTTCGTGCCGTCGCACCGCGCATCGAACATTGGTATGAATCTTTTGAACTCAACACCACAGAAGCAATCATCAACTCTGTTTCTGCCGGTCTTGGCTTTGCCTGTTTGTCTCGTTTAGCTGCTCAGCGAGCGATCGATTCAGGCCGAGTAAAAGCGCTTAATGTGCCACTTGATATGAAACGCCGATTCTGGATGCTGGTCCATAAAGACAAATATCAAAGCCCACTGCTGAAATCTTTCATGAGTTATTGTGAAGACTGGGCGGCACATCAAGATTGAGGCCGCATAGTACGGGCTCCAACTGGACTTTTAACATCAGAAACTGTATAAAAAGCCAGTAAAATTTATCAAACTTAGAGGATTAACCATGGCTGTTATCGTCAAGTACGTGGTGGAACGCAACGGAGAAGAGAAAATGACTTTTACCTCTAAAGCCGAAGCTGACGCATACGACAAAATGCTGGATATGGCTGATGAGCTTTTTGAACTGTTAGGCAAAAGCGATTTAGTTGAAGATGAAGGCAAGCAAGAAGAACTTGCAATGTACCTAGCGAAGAACAAAGAAGAAGTTCTTTACGCATTAGGTGCTAAGCGTAAGCCAGCTCCGAAAAAAGCTAAGAAGCTTGAAGCTGTTGAAGACGCAGAAGAAGATGCAGCTTAACTAGCTGATACCTTTCTAAAAAACGTCAATGACGCCTCTAATCAGAGTTCGTTATTGGCGTTTTTTTATACTTATCGAAATATAATGAAGCTTGTTTATAGTCGAAATCGCTCTAAACATTCGCTTGCATGAAAGTGTGAGGAAGATCTAATCTATAGCCATCAGGTGATGGGGTTCCACCTAAGCTTTTGCTTCAACCGCCCGTTCTTTCCGAACAGTGCTAATGACTCCTACAGAATCGAAAACAGGTAATACTGTTGGACGTATCGCTATTCCTCCATTTTGAAATGGACTTAGTCTATTAAGACCAAGTTCCATGACACCTTTGGATTATCGATACTCAAGATCTGTAGTGAATTAGCCGCACCTCTTCCAACACGTCCTGTTTTCTCAACGCCCTAGGCCTTAAATGGCTCTATAAGTGAGAAAACATTATGCACTACTCTTCAGAAATTCAATCAATGTGCCCTATTCAAAGGGGTGATCTTCACAATTCAGCTCCAATTCCAGTTGAAGGCGCAATGGTTAGCCCAAAAGATGTCATCGCTATTTCTGGCTTAAGCCACGGTGTTGGCACTTGTGCACCACAACAAGGTGCTGCAAAACTGACTCTTAACGTAAAAAACGGCATCATCGAAGAAGCATTAATCGAAACGATTGGTTGTTCAGGTATGACTCAATCTGCCGCGATGGCTGCGGAAATCCTCACCGGAAAAACCATTCTAGAAGCGCTGAATACTGACTTAGTATGTGACGCGATCAACGTAGCGATGCGCGAAATCTTCCTGCAGTTTGTTTACGGTCGAACTCAGTCGGCTTTCTCTGAAGGTGGCCTAGAGATCGGCGCAGCACTAGAAGACTTAGGTCAAACACAGCGCAGCCAAGTTGGCACCAGCTACTCAACCGCAGCAAAAGGCGTTCGTTACCTAGAGCTTGCAGAAGGTTACGTAACCAAGCTTGCACTTGATGATCACAGCGAAGTGATTGGCTATGAATATCTCAACCTCGGCAAAATGATGAAGGCGATTAACCAAGGCGTACCAGCGAACGAAGCTGCTGACCTTGCGACAGGGACTTATGGTCGCTTCGACGAAGCCGTGACCACCATTAACCCACGTCAACAATAATTTTTGCCAATAAAAGAGGAAAGATATGATGAACACTCAATTTAATGAATCAGTAACTCTCGTATTGGCAGAAATGAACTTCGACTCTTTAGAGCAAGCAAACCAATACTGTTTATCACACAATGTCGATCCAAAAGCATTAGTGATGGACACTCAACCTATCGCATTTGAAAGCGCAGCTGACGCTTACACTCTTGGTGCAGCATTGGCTCTGTTCCGTAAAGCGAACAACGCAGAACAAGCAGCGAATATCATTGGTGAAGGCCTTCAAGCATTCACAAAACCCGGCAGTGTTGCGGAGCAACGCCAAGTCGGTATCGGCCATGGCGCACTGGCTGCTCGCCTTCTCAATGAAGAGAGCCACTGCTTTGCTTTCCTTGCAGGCCATGAGTCTTTTGCTGCTGCAGAAGGTGCGATCAAGATTGCACTGAACGTGAACAAATCACGCAAAACACCATTGAAAGTTATCTTGAACGGTCTAGGTAAAGATGCCGCTTACCTAATCTCTCGCATCAATGGCTTTACTTATGTTCGCACTCAATTTGATTACCAAACGGGTGAGCTAGTTGAAACAGAACGTCGCCGCTTCTCACAAGGCCCTCGTGGCGAGATCTTGTGTTACGGCGCTGATGATGTACGTGAAGGTGTAGCGATCATGCACAGAGAAGAAGTGGATGTGAGTATCACGGGTAACTCAACCAACCCAACACGCTTCCAACACCCTGTTGCTGGTATCTACAAAGCAGAACGCACTCGCCAAGGTTTGCCATACTTCTCAGTTGCTTCAGGTGGCGGTACAGGTCGAACATTGCACCCAGATAACGTAGCAGCAGGCCCAGCGTCTTACGGCATGACCGATACCATGGGCAGAATGCACGCTGATGCTCAGTTCGCAGGTAGCTCTTCAGTTCCTGCTCACGTGGCGATGATGGGCTTCATCGGCATGGGCAACAACCCAATGGTCGGAGCGACGGTTGCATTGGCTGTGGCAGTGAGTGAATCTCAACACGCATAACGACAAAGTGAGTCCCACAATCTGCCTGTTATGTAGAGTCTGTTAGTTGAGAATCAAGCAATAACGGACGACTAAAACTCTACACCTATCACTAAAACCAAACAGCCAGCCTTATGCTGGCTGTTTTTTATTCACACTTGCTCTACTATCTATTTCTAATAATTATTTGTATCTAAGATTAAATACATTCTGCTGTCGTATTTAACTACATATTTTCAAAGGAATAATATGAAAGAGCTCATCATTCATACCATTACCGTGTTCATGGGCTTTTTTGCCATCATGAACCCTATCGCCAACACACCGATCTTTCTTTGATTAACAGGTGATAATGATAGGGAAACGGTCAAGTCTATCGCTTTCCGCTCAGTGTTCATCGCCTTCATCATCGTCAGCACCTTTGCTGTCTCGGGTAAACTCATCTTCGACCTCTTTGGTATCACGCTTTACGCGCTTCGTATCACCGGCGGGATCCTCGTGTTCTTGATTGGCTTTCATATGCTGCAAGGTGACTCAACACACTCTAAAGCAAAAGAGAAGGTCAACTCAGACGCTCAACAAGATGCGGCGCTCAGTATCGCCGTCTCGCCACTGGCAATGCCAATATTAGCCGGACCGGGCACCATTGCCACCGCGATGAACTTTGCCAGCACCGAAGGCATCTACGAAACCATCGTCGCCTTTGGCCTACTATGCGCCTTAACCTACGTATTGTTTGTATTTGGCGAGCGCTTCGTTAAAGCCGTTGGACCAAGCGCACTGAACGTGATTACTCGAATGATGGGGTTGATACTCGCGGTAATCGGTATGCAGATGTTGATTGAAGGGATTGAGCAAGCTTATAAGGCACTGTTTGTTTAAGCTCAGAACAACAAATTTCTGATACAAAAATAGCCAGCGATTCGCTGGCTATTTTCTTTGGCGCTTTTGTTTACGAATTATAAATTAGTTCGCAGGGCAGCCTTTTACTTCTAAACCTTTACTCATGTAGATTAGATCACCATCCGCTGGTGCGTAATTCGCTGCAGTGACATCAGGGTTCTTAACAAAGAATTCGCGCAGTACCGAGGCATCCGTTAACTGTGTCGATTCAACGTCAATTACTGGGTAGTCATCACCACCAGCCGCACTGAAACTGATCACGGAGAACGTGTAAGTGTCTGCTAAATCAAAACCTTTGCCATTGATGTCTCGAATGGTCACATCACTCAAATCGCAGTCAACCGTTAAGCTGATATTGTCGAGTTGGGCATAAGCGCCGGATCCTGCAGTCTTCGTCGCAACAACGTCCAAATACGCTTTTACTTCAGCACCTGTCATCGTTGCTTTAGTCACGAAGTTCCCGAAAGGTTGAACCGTCAGTACATCACGATAAGCAATGTCTCCTGCCGCAATTGAGTCACGGACACCACCAGAGTTCATTACACCAAAGTCAGCATTCACCAATTCATAAGTGCGGTATGCTTCTCCTAACAAGTGACCAAGATTAGTTTGTTCTGAACGAACAACATCACGATCACCTTCCAGTTTTGCATCTGTCTTTGAGATGATGACATCGAGGAGATCTTGCCCTTGTTGTTGATATGGGTAGAGAGTAGCTTTTACAGCTGCATCAGGCTTTATTTCAGATTGAATAAACTGATAATCACCGTTTTCATCCTTCTCTTTTAGGTTCACAGGAACCAGATCGTACTTCGCTAAATGCAGTTTGCCGTCATAAAACTCAAAGTCAGCTCTGCCTACATACTTACCCCACTCGTGAGCTTGCATGATGTAGGTACCATTTTGCTGATCAGGTTTGCAGTCATCCCCTGGGTTGAAGTCGGCGTATTCATTGCCTTCCATACAAACAGGGTTTTGAGAGTGTCCACCAA
This sequence comes from Vibrio sp. 10N.286.52.C3, assembly GCF_041468865.1. Classification (NCBI taxonomy): domain Bacteria; kingdom Pseudomonadati; phylum Pseudomonadota; class Gammaproteobacteria; order Vibrionales; family Vibrionaceae; genus Vibrio; species Vibrio sp. 10N.286.52.C3. Next base: position 46,615 of record NZ_JBFRJM010000054.1, read on the forward strand.
TAATTGCATCTAGCTGACCTTCTTCTAGAGAGCGAGCAAGCAATACATCGCCAGGCGCTTCACTACCATGCTGACCATCTGCGTAATGCCCCATATGCGTGGTAGCAAAAATCAGGTCAACCGTTTCATTGGCCTCTATTTCTTTTATGGCTTTTTTGATTTCAACTTGTGGGTCGGCAAAGTGAATTGTCGCGACGTTGTCAGGATTAACTAATTTAGCCGTATCTTTGGTTGTCAGGCCAATAACAGCAATCTTTAAACCATTAATGGTGAATACTTTATATGGAGAGAAAAGGCGTTCATCAGTAACTGTGTCTCCATCTTTGATATAAATATTCGCCGCAAGCATCGGGAAGTCAGCTAGCTCAGATTGCATCTCAAGCACATCCAAGGTGTTGTCGAATTCATGGTTACCTAATGCCATCGCATCGTAACCAAGAAGGTTCATGCCAACAAAATCTGGTATCGCATCCTGCATATCAGACTCTGGAACACCAGTATTAATGTCACCACCGGACAGTAGGATCGTCTCACCACCGTTTTGAGTCACTTCCGCACGAATACTATCAATCAACGTCTTACGAGCCGCCATTCCATACTCACCCTTACTATTTTCCCAGAAGCGACCATGGTTATCGTTGGTATGTAAAACAGTAAACTTGGTACAAGAAGCGGCAGTGTCACATGTCACTGCGATATCGTCACTGTCCGAGCCACAACCAACCATCGCTACGCCGATAGATAACACCAGTAAAGACTTAGTAAAATTCATAGAAGATCCTTTATTAATCGTTTTAATGTCGTTGTGGCAGGCAATATACTGACATCTTGCAGGGTTTTAGTGATCGTTCTCTTAATTACATGTCTGGAAAGTTGAGTATTTACCCTAACTGTAGGCACAAGCGATTAATCAACAGAAGTCGAATAATTCTGATAATAAACATGAATTTATAAAGAAAGTGTGACTCACTCTATTGATACGGCTAACAAGAGGATGGACTAAAGATAAGTGTCAGGCATGGAAATGAAATGGCACCGCGCTACTTAAGTAAGAACGCCCATATTTAAGAGCGAGGTATAATATCCGGATAATGAAAACTATCTCTCAAAAGACAAGCAATATCATTTTACAGACTTTATCCCGATACGCCCTTTCATAACGAGGGCGCTCTCTTTATGATGAACGCAATTAAATTAACTTTGCTAACGGCAGCGCTTGTTATTCGAGCCGTTGTTTTGGAATAGCAAAATCAAGACTCAACACATGGAGATTCAACATGGCTTATTTTTCACTAGCCTTCGGTACGGCAACCAAAAATCGCGACAATAAAATCATTGAAGCGTTCTTCCCTAACCCGCTTCTAAACCCAAGCGACGCTCTTGTAGCAGCTGTAGCTGAAGTGTCAGGTTACGCTGAAGGCAACCAAGCTATCGAAATCTCTGCTGCACAAAGCGCAGAACTGGCGAAAGCATTCGCAGCAAACGATGATGCAGCTAACGCATCTTTCGCAGAAAAAGCGGCAGCGTCTGAACAGCCACTTGTTCTTGTTGTTCTTGCTACTGACGAGAAGCCAGCATCAGTTGCTGAAGGCTTCCTAAAGCTACAACTTATCTCTAACCGCCTAGTACAACCACACGGTACGGTACTGGACGGCATCTTCGGTCTACTGCACAACATCGCATGGACAAACGAAGGCCCTATCGACCTACCTGAGCTGGCTGAGCGTCAAATCGAAGCTCGCCTTGCAGGTCGTGCTCTGTCTGTAGATTGCGTAGACAAGTTCCCTAAAATGGTGGACTACGTAGTACCAACAGGTATTCGTATTGCTGACACTTCTCGTGTTCGTCTTGGCGCACACGTAGGCGAAGGCACAACAGTAATGCACGAAGGTTTCATCAACTTCAATGCTGGTACAACTGGCGTGAGCATGGTTGAAGGTCGTATCTCTGCGGGTGTTGTTGTAGGTAACGGTTCAGACATCGGCGGCGGCGCTTCTATCATGGGTACTCTGTCTGGTGGCGGTACGATGGTTATCTCTATCGGCGAAAACTGCCTACTAGGCGCAAACGCGGGTCTTGGCTTCCCTATGGGTGACCGTTGTACAGTTGAGTCTGGTCTTTACGTGACTGCGGGTACTAAGGTTCGCATGCTAGATAAAGAAGGCAATGAAGTAGAAATCATTAAAGCTCGCGATCTTGCTGGCGTGTCTGATCTTCTGTTCCGTCGCAACTCAATCACAGGCCAAATCGAGTGCCTAGCGAACAAGTCTGCGGTTGAGCTAAACAGCGAGCTGCACAGCAACAACTAATCTAAGCACTAGATGCTAGATGCTAGATGCTAGAAAATAATAAGCCGCTGGGGTTCAATCCAGCGGCTTTTTTGTATGTTCTGGGAATCATTATTGCCCCATTACCAGTCAGAGTTAACAGAATGTTAACATGTATTTGCCCTACTAAAAGTAATCCCTTGTCTGTTGGATATTTGCAAGGCAAACTGCTGGGCAAAAGTTCGAAAACACTCTGAATGTCTAAAAATCGCCATATTTTTCGAAACTAGGGATTTTATATCATTGGCTTTTCGGTTTCGGTTTCGGTGGCTGAAAGTTTGGGATAATTTGAAAACCATTTGGACATAGCTATGCCTGTACTCTTACCAGAGTACTAGCGGCAGAAGTTTCATAATTTCTGTTGCGCTGCGCTTACAAACCGATAAGAACATAAATCGATATCTACTTAGCCATCTTTACATACCTTTACATCACATGACGTTATCTTACTTACATTAGTATATTCTTAAGTAGTGAAACAAAGAGAAGGAAAACGTCATGAAAATCAAAAGCACGATAATCGCGTTACTCGGTATCGTTATTGCCTTCGGAGCAATGGCTGGTGGAATGAATAAAGGCATGAATAACAATATGTCACGCCCAGTATTTTCACAGTTTGATCTCGATGGTGATGGCAAGATAACCGAAGCCGAGTTCAATCAAGCACGCTCAGAACGTATTGCCCAGCGAGCAGAAGAGGGACGTACGTTGAAAAATATCAATCAAAGCCACAGTTTTGCTTCGTTAGATAGCAACGCGGATAGCGCTATCTCTCAACAAGAGTTTAATGCTCATCAAGGCATGGTGAACCCCAAAAATACCATGGGCAAAGGCAAAAACAATCAGTAGCTCAATTCAATCAGGCCTCCATTTTTGAGGCCTGACTTATTTTGAGATCAAGGAAGCAAATCCGCTTATGTTGGTGTGCTACCTTTTGCTTAAGGAAAAGCTAATATATAGTAAGGGAATCGCTATGACTAGGTATAGCTGGTTACAAAGGGCTCTGTTTGTTCCTCCTGTTTTGTTGGGCATCGCGTTATTGGTGATCGCACCAGGGATGAAGGCTGAACCGCCTAATGCGAGTAATACGGCTGCTAAAAAGGTGGTTCGGGTGTTGAAAGTCGAGCCGCGAAATATCCAACCTTCTGCCATCGGATATGGACATACCGAGTCTGTTCAAGACTGGCAGGCACAGTCTGAACTTGACGGCGCGGTTGTGTGGGTTTCTGAGCAATACAAAACGGGCGCTATTATCCGCAAAGACAGCGAACTCCTTAGAATTGACCCCACCGCTTATCAACTTACTATTGCCCGTTTGCAAGCTGAGCTTGAAGTGCTAATGCTAACAAATCAGACCATTATCGATTCGCTCAAGATTGCAGAGAAAGAGTTTGAGGTACAACAGTCAGAATATGCCCGCTCAATCAAATTGAGTGAAACCGGGCATATCTCCAAAACAGAGAAAGACCGCGCGACCAAAGACTTGCTCAGCAGCCAGCAACAGCTCCAGACACAGAAAAACCAACTGGCAATTAATCAAGCGCAGCAAAAGGTTTTGCAAACGGAACTAGCACTTGCAAACCGAGATCTCGAACAAACCGTAATTAAAGCCCCATTTGATATTCGCATTGTCGAAACCTTGGTTGGACTCGCCGAGTATGTCAACAAGGGGGAATTGCTGCTCAAAGCGGATGACATCGATGCCGTTGAGGTTCGCGCGCAGTTTCCGCTTGGTAAAATGCGTCCGCTAAGAAATTCCAATCGCTTTGACTCGCTTGACGAAGATGTTCATAGCAACTTGAGCGCGACAGTCGAGCTCCAAGCAGGCGATAAAGTAATTACTTGGCCTGCCGAGATCAGCCGCTCCGGCGGTGAAATCGATGCTCAGACTCAAAGCCAAAGCCTGGTTGCACAAGTAAATCAGCCCTATCAGCAAGCCATTCCCGGGGAGAAGCCACCACTTATTCGTGGGACTTTCGTTAAAGTCACGATTAAAGCACCAATGATGGAGCAACAAGTCTTGCTACCGATAAACGCCATCCATGATGGTAAAGTTTACACTGTCTCTGAAGGTAAACTGAAAAGCAAACCTGTCAGGATAGATTTCGTCCAAGGGCAGGTTGCGGTGATCAAATCTGGCGTGGAATTCGGTGATGTGGTTGTGCTAAGTAAACTTTCACCCGCCGTTGAGGGGATGGCTTTACAACCGCAACCGGATGAGAAAATCGGCCTTTGGTTGGATACGCAGAGCGGATTTAAAGCCCTAAACGCGATTCAGAAAGAGGGCAAATTATGATCGCTTTTTTTGCTCGGCACACCACTGGCGCCAATGTCCTGATGATGGCGGTACTGCTGTTAGGGGCTTTTGCCTTGCCCAAACTGCAGAAAGACACTTTTCCGTTGACGCCGACCAAAAATATTGAGGTTCGGATCGTTTATCCGGGCGCGTCACCTTTTGAGATGATGGAAGAAGTGTGTTACCCGTTGGAAGATTCTCTCGATAAGCTGAGTGGAATTAAAGAGTTAAGCTGTGATGCCCGAGAGAGTTTGGTCATCGCCAATGTGGAAATCGGCGATGATGAAGACATTGACACTTTAACCAGCGATATTCAACAGCAGGTTAACGCCATCAGTGATTTTCCGGATCGAGTTGAGCAGATCACGGTGTCGAAACTGGACCGAGTGGCAACGGTGGCCAGTGTCGCGATTACCGGCAATATGTCAGATAGGGACTTATATCTCTATGCCCAACAAATTAAGCACAAGTTAAAAGAGAGCCCATTGATCGCTCAGGTGACCGTGAGCGGTTTTGCGGATCAAGAAATAGAAATTCGCGTATCGCAGTGGAAGTTGCAGCAGTACGGCCTGAGTGTGTCCGACTTGTCCAATCTAGTACAACAGCAAAGTATCAGCACTCCTGCTGGCGTATTTAGTAATGACTTGGAAGAGATCAGCGTCCGCTTCGACCACTTAGGCAGCAACGTCAAAGACTTCGAAAATATCGTGATTAAATCCAGTGAGACGGGGACTCAGGTTCGCCTCGGTGATGTTGCCGTTATTCAGCAGAAGTTCACTAGCGATGAAAATCAAATCCTGTTCAATGGTCAGCGTGCCGCTTTGCTTCAGGTGTCCAAAACGCAATTTCAAGATACCTTAACGGTCAAAGATGCGATCGTCAGCATCGTTGAAAAAGAACAGGCGAGAGCCCCTGAAGGCGTCGCTTTAACCATCACCCAAGATTCCAGCACCAATATTATTGAGCGTCTGAGAATCCTCACCAGCAATGGCGCACAGGGATTAGCACTGGCATTTTTGATGTTGTGGGCGTTTTTTAATATTCGCTTTAGCTTTTGGGTCACCATGGGGCTGCCGGTTTCATTCCTTGGCGCCATTTTTGCGATACAACTTCTCGGTTATACCCTGAATATGATGACGCTGGTCGGGCTGATTGTCGCGATTGGTCTGCTAATGGACGACTCGTTGATCATTGCAGAAAACATCGCTGCCAAGAGGCAACAAGGGCTACCCGCGTTTGACGCTGCAGTTGAAGGTACCAAACAAGTCTTCCCAGGTGTGATTGCATCGTTTGCTACCACCATCATGGTGATAGGGCCGCTGATGTTTCTCACAGGCAAGATGGGCGAAGTACTACGCTATATTCCCATCGTGTTATTGATTACCTTGCTTGTTAGTCTGATAGAAGCTTTCTTGATCTTGCCGTCTCATTTGGCACATAGCCATACTGAATCTCGCTCTAATCCTATACGGGACAAGTTCATTGCCGGTTTTGAAAACATCAGAGACAGATTCTTTGTGCCAGTGAGTGTCAAGGCGATGAATGCACCTTATCTTTCAGTAGGGATATTGGTGATGGTGGTGATGATTTCAACCGCTTCCATTTCGTCAGGTTGGCTGAAATTCAAAGCCATGCCTGCCTTGGAAAGTGATGTGCTGCAGGCGCGTATCTTGCTCCCTCAAGGCAGTTTACTGAGCCAGACAGAGGCGGTGGTGGAGAAGGTTTCAAACGCGCTTGATGAACTCAACCAAGAATACGCAGAGAAATACCCAAGCTCAAAACCTTTGGTCGCGAGCACCACGATCATGTTCAACTCAAATGCTGATGCTAATGAGTCGGGGCCGCATATGGCAACCGTCAGTGCCGATCTATTGCCAGCGCAATTTAGGCAGCAGAGCATTAAAGATCTGATCCAAGATTGGAAACAAAAAGTAGGCCCTACGGCGGATGTGGTTTCACTCAAGTTTACCGATAAAGAACGGGGCATTGCTGGCAATGGCATTGATATTCGGGTTCAGGGTGAGTCGTTACAAGAGCTCAATCAAGTCAGCCGCTCGCTGGTGAAATGGTTGAAGGGATTTGACGGTGTCTATAACCTCTCCAGCGATCTGCGTGAGGGCAGAACCGAATTTCACGTTAACCTTAAAGATGAAGCTGGCGTGATGGGAGTTAATGCTTCCAACATTGCTCAAACGCTGCGCAGCGCGGTAAAAGGCAGTACTGATCTGACGGTTTTCCAACAAGGCGAGCTGGTGGATATTAGTGTGAGACTGGATGAGTTTACGCACCAAGCTAGCCTGTATGAGTTGAATAACTTGATGGTGACGGCAGGCAATGGAACCCTAGTTCCATTATCAAGTGTTGCGACGTTTGACAGAAAACAAGCCTTCTCGCGAATTCACCGCATTAATGGGATGAACACTGTGGTTGTGCAAGGCAATATCGATACGCGGGTTGCCAATGCGCGTGAAATCATGCTGCAGTTCAATAGCGAATTTGTCTCGCAAACTCAACACAAATTCCCAGACATCACCTTCACCTCGCAAGGTCAGGATAAAGAAAGCTCAGATACGGGCTCCTCGCTGGCGACCTTCTTTGCTCTTGGCGTGGTGGGGATTTATCTTATTTTAGTGTTCCTGTTACAAAGCTACACTCAACCGATTGCTGTGCTGCTGGCAATCCCTATGGGCTGGATTGGTGTGGTATGGGGGCACTTGGGCATGGGGTTCGATTTGACTATTCCAAGCTTGGTTGGCTTTGCTACCTTAGCGGGTATCGTCGTTAACGATAACATTCTGTTGGTCAATTTTATTAAGAAGAATATCGCCCAAGGCGAGCGCTTGATAGACGCTTGTCGAGAGGCGGTACGTGACCGATTTAGAGCGATATTTATCACCTCGTTAACCACATTTGCAGGATTGCTTCCACTGTTAACCGAAACCAGTACGCAAGCGCAATTTCTGATCCCGTTAATTGCCAGTATTGCGTTTGGCTTAGTCTCGGCTACGTTACTAGCGTCAATTGTTGTGCCTTGCGTGCTGCTTATTTTGGACGATTTAAAGCTGACCAAATGGGCAGAAGGTGCTCAATCTTACCTTTGAGGCCCTTGGGAGTGCATGCTGAACCATGTCATTTAGCCCGGCATGAAAATGGTAGTTTGCGTAGAATTTATTTGGCGATTAAACCCTATCACTGACTGCTGTTTTTTTGCGTACAAAAAACAATAGGGTCAGGTCTTGTCTTTTGCTCTTTGGTGGCAGTTTTTCTATCAGGTTTAGTTATTTGTCATACCTGAAGTTATTAGTCATTTGCTAATGTTTGATTTTCCAAAACTCATTTCTGTCCAAAAGTTTGTTATACACACATCCACTATACGGTGCTCCCTACACCACACTCACCACCAAAAAAAGCGCAGACCTTTCGATCTGCGCTTGTGGTTATTGTCCCGATAACACTGTTTAAATCGTTTTCAATTAACCCACGTTCTTACGTGCGTTTTGGAACATACGCATCCAAGCGCCATTCTCGCCCCAACCTTCCGGAGACCAAGAGTTTGCAACCGTACGGAATACACGCTCTGGGTGAGGCATCATAATTGTCACGCGGCCGTCAGTCGTTGTTAAACCTGTGATAGCGTTTGGCGAACCATTCGGGTTATTCGGGTATTGCTGCGTTTGGTTACCGTTGTTATCAACGTAACGTAGAGCAACCGTACCTGAGTTTTCAATCGCGTTTAGGTGGTCGTTATCACGTACTTCTACGCGGCCTTCACCGTGAGAAACAGCGATTGGCATACGAGAACCTTCCATGCCGTTGAAGAATACAGAATCTGACTTCTGAACTTCTACTAGGCTGAAACGTGCTTCAAAGCGCTCAGATTCGTTGCGAACGAAACGTGGCCAGTACTCCGCACCTGGGATAAGTTCACGTAGATTCGACAGCATCTGACAACCGTTACACACACCTAGAGAGAAGGTATCTTCACGCTTGAAGAAGTTTTCAAACTGGTCACGAGTAGAGTCATTAAACAAAACCGACTTCGCCCAACCTTCACCAGCACCTAGTACATCACCGTAAGAGAAGCCACCACATGCCACAAGGCCGTTGTATTCTTCTAGTACCGCTTGACCTGTTAGGATGTCGCTCATGTGAATATCAGTTGCTTCGAAGCCTGCACGGTCGAATGCTGCTGCCATTTCAACGTGAGAGTTAACACCCTGCTCACGTAGAATCGCCATCTTAGGCTTAGCACCTGTGTTGATGAACGGTGCTGCGATGTCTTCGTTTACGTCAAAGCTCAGTTTCACGTTCAGACCTGGGTCCGAGTTGTCTTTCTTCGCTTCATGTTCTTGGTCAGCACATACTGGGTTATCACGCAGACCTTGCATCTTGTGCGTTGTCTCAGCCCAGATAGTACGTAGTTCAGTACGGTTACGTTCAATCACTACAGACTCGCCAGACTTAATCACTAGTTCATCTGATGCTTCCCCTTCACCAACAACGCTGCCAATCACATGAGAACATGCTTCTAGACCGTTAGCTGCAAGAGTAGAAAGTACTGCGTCTAGGTCGTCGTTACGGACTTGGATTACTGCACCTAGCTCTTCGTTGAACAGTGCTGCTAGCGTGTCTTCACCTAACGCTTCAATGTTTGCATTAACACCACAGTGACCTGCGAATGCCATTTCTGCTAGCGTTACGAATAGACCACCATCGCCTTTATCGTGGTAAGCGACAACTTGGTCGTTCGCTACAAGTGCTTGAACGCCTTCGTAGAAACCTTTTAGTTGCGCTGCGTTGTCTACGTCTGCTGGCTTGTCACCAAGCTGCTTGTAAACCTGTGCAAGTGCTGTTGCACCCATACGGTTTTTGCCGTTACCTAGGTCGATAAGAACTAGGCTTGTATTACCTTTGTCAGTGCGAAGCTGAGGAGTAATCGTCTTACGAACATCTTCAACACGTGCAAACGCAGTGATAACAAGAGATAGCGGAGACGTTACTTCTTTCTGCTCGCCATTCTCTTCCCACTTAGTCTTCATCGACATTGAGTCTTTACCCACTGGGATAGTTAGACCCAGAGCTGGACATAGTTCTTCACCAACCGCTTTAACCGCTTCGTAAAGGCCTGCATCTTCACCTGGGTGACCTGCTGGAGACATCCAGTTAGCCGACAGTTTAATGTGTTTGATATCGCCGATGTTGGTCGCTGCGATGTTAGTAATTGCTTCACCAACCGCTAGACGAGCCGATGCGCCGAAGTCTAGAAGTGCCACTGGCGTACGCTCACCAAGAGACATAGCCTCACCGTGGTAAGAGTCGTAGCTTGCCGCTGTTACTGCGCAGTTAGCAACAGGAACCTGCCATGGACCAACCATTTGGTCACGAGCTACAAGGCCTGTTACCGAGCGGTCACCGATGGTGATAAGGAATGTTTTCTCAGCGACTGTTGGCAAGCGAAGAACACGGTCAACCGCTTCGTTCATCTCGATGCCAGAACGGTCAATCGCAGGGTTGTTAGCTTTTAGCGTTTTCGCGTCACGGTGCATCTTAGGTGTTTTACCTAATAGGATGTCCATTGGCATGTCGATTGGCGTGTTGTCGAAGTGTGAATCTTCTAATTTCAGATCACGTTCTTCAGTTGCTTTACCAACCACTGCGTACGGTGCACGTTCACGCTTACAAATCGCGTCGAACGTTGCCATGTCTTTATCAGCAACCGCCATTACATAACGCTCTTGAGATTCGTTACACCAGATCTCAAGTGGGCTCATGCCCGGCTCATCGTTTGGCACGTCACGTAGATTAAAGATACCGCCACGCTCGCCATCGTCGACTAGCTCAGGAAGAGCATTCGAGATACCGCCCGCGCCCACATCGTGGATAAATGCGATTGGGTTCGCATCACCAAGCTGCCAACAACGGTCGATAACTTCCTGACAACGACGCTCCATCTCTGGGTTTTCACGTTGTACAGAAGCGAAATCAAGATCTTCAGAAGAAGAACCAGAATCCATTGAAGATGCCGCACCGCCGCCAAGGCCGATGTTCATCGCAGGACCACCTAGAACGATTAGGCTTGCACCTACCGGGATCTCTTTCTTCTGAACGTGCTCATCACGGATGTTGCCAAGACCACCAGCTAGCATGATTGGTTTGTGGTAACCACGCACTTCTTCACCTGCGTGAGAGTTTACTTTCTCTTCGTAAGTACGGAAGTAGCCAAGTAGGTTTGGACGACCAAATTCGTTGTTGAATGCCGCGCCACCAAGAGGACCTTCAAGCATGATATCCAGAGCAGTAACGATACGGCTTGGCTTACCAAAGTCAGTTTCCCAAGGTTGAACGAAGTTCGGGATCTTAAGGTTAGATACAGAGAAAGCAACAAGACCCGCTTTTGGCTTACCACCAATACCGGTTGCGCCTTCATCACGGATTTCACCGCCTGAACCTGTCGATGCGCCTGGCCACGGTGAGATTGCCGTTGGGTGGTTGTGCGTTTCAACTTTCATCAAGATGTGTGTTTTTTCTTGGTGGTAGCTGTACTGGCGAGTTTCTGGATCTGGGAAGAAACGACCAACTTCAGAACCTGTCATTACCGCTGCGTTATCTTTATAAGCAGACAGAACATGTTCTGGTGTCGTTTCAAAGGTGTTCTTAATCATCTTGAACAATGATTTTTCTTGCTTAACGCCATCGATAGTCCAATCAGCGTTAAAGATCTTATGACGACAGTGCTCTGAGTTCGCTTGTGCAAACATCATTAGCTCGATGTCCGTCGGGTTACGACCTAGCTTCTCAGTGAAGCTTTCAAGAAGGTAATCAATCTCATCTTCTGCAAGTGCAAGACCTAGGGTAACGTTTGCTTTTTCAAGCGCTTTACGTCCACCAGTTAGTAGGTCAACTTCCGCATAAGGAGCAGGCTCAGCAACGGTAAATAGTGCCGCCGCTGATTCGAAGTCAGTGAAAACCACTTCCATCATACGGTCGTGCAGGATTGCTTTCAGCTCAACAAGTTGAAGTTCAGAAAGTTCAGCAGAGGTTTCAATGTAGAAAGCAGTACCGCGCTCTAGACGTGACACTTTAGCCAGTCCGCAGTTGTGTGCGATATCTGTTGATTTTGAAGACCAAGGCGAGATAGTGCCTGGGCGTGGCGTTGCAAGCAGCAGTAAACCTTCAGGTTCATGCTCTTCAATCGTTGGACCGTAAGTCAGTAGCTTTTCTAGCTTCTCAACTTCAGACTCATCTAGGTCTGCCGTTAGATCAGCAAAGTGGGCAAACTCAGCGTAAATACCTGTTACAGGTAAGCTTAATTCACGACAAAGCTCTAAAAGCTTGTTAACACGAAACTCAGATAGAGCTGGGGAGCCACGCAAAATTCTCATGTGCTTACGTCTCTTATGCAGTTGATTAAGGTAGTATTGGAATAAATTCAGTGGGTTAAAGGAAAAACCTAACTGTTTTCTTCGAAGCTATTCCCGAAGGTTTAAAAACCTATGCCGATCCCACCTCTTCAATGCGAGCGCATTATAAAGCATTTCTTTTTGTGACGTAACACCAAAAGCAACCGTTTGCGTGATTTTTTTTATCTTTCTGCGTAAATGGTACTTTTGCTGCATTTATCACCACTTTTACAACTGTTTAATTAAACCTGCTTTGCCAGCCTTGCGGGGTTTGGTATAAAGGAGCTTCCACTTTTCGAGATTTCATTTTGATGCCTAAATTTACGCTCATCTTTTCGTCTAAGTTCCTTCTGCTCGCCATCGCCCTATTTGGGTTGGCTGGATGCCAGATTGAATCTGAACCTAAAAGTGTCCTTGAGCAGATACGAGATCGTGGCGTTCTTCGTGTCGGCACCCTAAATAACCAACTCTCTTATTACATCGGTCCTGATGGTCCTGCTGGCTTGGATTACGAATTAGCTCGTGAATTTGCGCAGGAGCTTGGTGTAAAGCTTGAGGTTAAACCCGCTTACCGTTTGTCTGGCTTGTTCCCTGCACTGCAGAAAGGCGAAATCGATCTTATCGCGACCGGCTTAACGCAAAACAACAAACTGACACGAGCTTATCGCGCCGCACCTGCTTATTACTACGTAAGCCAACAGGTCGTATACAAAAAAGGCCAGTGGCGACCGAGAAACCTTGAACAACTGATCAATTTCGAGAATGAGCGTCAGGTTGACTTTGTTAAAGCACAAACTGAATCAGAAGAGGCGGCGTCTACTGACACATTAACGCCATCTTTGGTTGTGGTGAAAGACTCACACTTTGAACCAACACTCAAACTGCTGCAGAAAACGCACGATGACTTCATCTATGACGCGGTTGGCAATGCAGACATCAATGACCTGCTAAAAGAAGTATCAACAGGCGAACGTTTATTCACAGTGGCCGACTCTATCGAGCTATCACTGGCGCAACGTTTGTACCCAGATGTTGCCTTGGCATTTGAGCTGACAGAAGACCAACCTATCTCTTGGTACCTAAATAGATCGGAAGATGAAAGCCTGTATGCTTTGCTGATTGAGTTCTTCGGTAACCTAAAACAGTCTGGTGAACTGGCTTCACTAGAAGAGAAATACATCGGCCACATCGGCACTTTTGACTACGTTGATACTCGTGCCTTTATCCGCGCACTGGACAGCAAGTTGCCAAAATGGTCGCCGCTATTTCAAAGGTACTCTCAAGAATTTGATTGGCGCTTGATTGCCGCTTTGGCCTACCAAGAATCACACTGGAACCCTGTTGCGCGCTCACCAACGGGTGTTCGTGGCATGATGATGTTGACACTGCCCACCGCGAAGAGTGTTGGGGTAACCAACCGTCTCGACCCGAACCAGTCGGTACAAGGCGGTGTTGAGTACCTGCGTCGTATCGTGAACCGAGTACCAGATTCAATCACTCAACACGAAAAGATCTGGTTTGCACTTGCTTCATACAATGTCGGTTACGGGCACATGATGGACGCGCGTCGCCTCACGAAGGCACAAGGTGGCGATCCCGATGCTTGGGGCGATGTGAAAGACAGACTGCCTCTGTTAAGACAGAAGAAGTACTACAGCCAAACTCGATATGGGTATGCGCGTGGTGATGAAGCGAGAAACTACGTTGAAAACATTCGCCGTTATTACCAAAGCATTATTGGCCATGTAAATAAGCGCAATAAAGAACAAGAAGCGACCCTTGAAGGTTTGGTGGTGATCCCACCTTTAGAAACCTCAGGTGCTGAATCGAGTATCAGCGCAGCTCAGTCGACAGTAAGCAGTTCTGAGCCTTCACAGTAAAACCCAAAAGAGCAATGCCATCTAGCATTGCTCTTTTTTATTGTCTTTTTTCGACTCTTCTTTCGTCACTAAGGGATAAGGGAAGCAGGCAAGAAAATGATGATGAGATCTAGAGTGTCATATTGCAGTAACAATCGAACCTTATAACGGCACAACACAATCAAGATTATGCTCTGTTGCACTGCAATGCTGGCTTTAGACTAGAACTGCTCTTCTATTTAAGCCAAGCGTGCGACAGGCCAAACAAACGAATAACACTATAATTAAATCGTTAGTCCAAACTAAAAAGTCAGACGACAAATAGGAAATCATTGAAATGATGAAGAAACTGAAATCGAAACGCCTTGATAAGACCGTTGCTGCAAACCGTCGTAAGCGTATGCTTTCAAATAATAAGAAGAAGATCATTTGGCGCAATCGCGCTTTCATGCAGATGATTGCTGAGTAAATGTAGTTACTCAGTCAGTTTGCTTGGCACTCTTGCGATAGAGAGTGCCGAAAGTACGCTGCTATTTCTTATTGCCAGCCTTCATCTCTGCTTCTAAACGCTGCTCTTCCAACAGACGTTCTTGCTTTCGCTTCTCTTTTATCTCTTTTCTACGACGCTTGAAAAACGCTTGTAATTGCTCACGGCACTCTTCCTCTAACAAACCATGTTCAACGTCGGCATAGTGGTATGAGGCTTGGCTTTCAAACAAGTTCAATACTGTACCTGCAGCGCCCGCTTTTAAGTCTGGAGCACCAAACACAATGCGCTTTACTCGGCTGTGTAGCAACGCGCCTGCGCACATTGGGCAAGGCTCTAGCGTGACATATAAAGTGGTATCGAGTAGCCGATAGTTTTCTAAGGTTTGACCGGCTTTACGCAAGGTTTCAATTTCTGCGTGTGCCGTTGCATCGTGGCTGCCAATCGAACGGTTCCATCCTTCAGAGATAATCTGCCCATCTTTCACTAATACCGCACCCACTGGAACCTCTCCCTCGCTCTCTGCTTGCTTAGCTACCTCAATGGCGCGTCGCATGAAGATTTCATCTTGAGGGGTGAATTGATGGTCTGACAAAGGGAACTCCAGAAAACAAAGGATAAAAACGAAAATAGGTATGCGGTGAAGCATACCTAATCTTCGTGATAATGAACAATAAAGAGGTTAAGACAACAAGAGACAATGAACCATTGCCGCTTGCTGGTTGGTCGAACTGTTAGCTATTAGCGTCTTCTGTGTCACCGGCTATTGGCGTCGCTTTGATGCTCACAATACGGTTATTCTCAACAGAGATAATTTCAAACTGCCACTGCTGGTATTGAACAACTTCGCCTGCATCCGGTAAGCGCCCGATTAACCAAGTCACAAGGCCATTCAATGTTTGGAAGCTCTCGCTTTCGCCCTCAAAATCCGATAGCTCTAAACGGTTCTTCAGTTCACTGATAGGAATCAATCCATCCACCAACAAACCGTCTTCCACTTGCTCGGTCCAAAGATCGTTCGGATTATTCGATAGCTCGCCAGCAATCGCCTCAAGAATATCGTAATGAGTCACAAGACCTTGAACATCGCCATACTCGTCGACAATGAATGCCATCTCGGTGCCCGACTCTTTAAAGTAGCCAAGTAGACGCAGAGCTTTCATCGATTCTGGAACATAGATCGGCGAGCGAGACAGCCCCATGATCACTTGAATGCTTAGATTGCCCGCCTGATTCAGCAAGGCTTTGGCTGACACTGTACCCACCACTTTATTGAGGTGATCTTGGCACAATGGAAACACACTGTGTTTTGATGAACGCAGTTTCTTTAATATCTGCTCAACGGGTTGGTCGACATCCAGAAAGTCGATGTCTCGACGCGGAGTCATCAATGAGCTCACAAGACGATCATCAAGCTGCAAGATATTACGAATCATCTCTTGTTCGCCGCGTTCAATCACACCCGATTCTGAGCCCTCTTTCACAAGTGCATGGATATCATCTTCGGTAACGCTATCTTCTTCACCGCCTCGGCCCATCAACTTAAGAATACCTTCCGTTGAAGCCGACAGCGCAAACACAAACGGCGTCGCGATTTTAGATAACCAGAAGATTGGCAGCGCGACTAACACAGCAATGTTTTCAGCTTGAGACTGAGCAAAACGCTTTGGTACCAACTCACCGACAACGATAGCGAAATAAGTAATACCTACCACCACAACCGCAGTAGACAAGATGTTCGCTTGTGTTGGGTCTAGTCCCCACAGTTCAAGTTGAACGGCTAGTGGAGCCGATAGCGTCGCCTCACCCACAATCCCGCTGAGTAGGCCGATTACCGTGATACCGATTTGGATTGTAGAGAGGAAGCGGGTTGGGTTTTCTTTGAGATCAAGAGCAACCTGAGCGGAGCGGTGTTTTTCGGCTAAGCGTTTCAGCCGACTATTTTTTGCTGCTACCAATGCAATCTCAGACATGGCAAACAGACCATTTAAAACAATTAACCCTACTAAAAGCAGAATTTTCATGTGGCTTGGATTTCCTAAATTTACCGGCCAACAATTAGCCGTAATCCGGAGTATAAGCTGAGTGCCTTTATTTTGAATATAAAAAGTTTTGGATATAGAAAGTTTTGGATATAAAAACCTTGGATATAAAAAACGGAAAAAATAGCGAAAAAAAGCCCGCACATTTCGGTGCGGGCTTAGCAATGAATAAAGCTTAGTTTTGCTTAGTTCAATCTTACATTGTGTAAGTGTAAGGTGCTTGGATACCTAGTGGGATACCAAGAGCCCAGTAAGCTAGCAAGAAGATAGACCAACCGATTAACATCGCAATCGAGAATGGCATCATTAGAGAAGCTAGAGTACCGATACCTGTCGACTTAACGTAGCGCTGACAGTAAACAACAACCAGTGGGAAGAACACCATTAGTGGAGAGATGATGTTAGACACTGAGTCACCTACACGGTAAGCCGCTTGAGATAGCTCAGGAGAGATACCCACAACCATTAGCATTGGAACTAGGATAGGACCAATCAGTGCCCACTTAGCTGAAGCAGAACCAACAAGAAGGTTAACTGCAGCCGTTAGTAGAATCATACCAACAACCGTTGCTTCACCTGGAAGGTCCATCGCTTTCAAGCCTTCAGCACCGTAAAGTGCCAGCATAGTACCGATGTTTGATTGAGCGAATGCAGATAGGAACTGAGCACAGAAGAACGACATTACAATGTATGCGCCCATCGTTGCCATCGTCTCAGACATTGCTTTGATAACATCATTACTATTCTTGAATGTACCCGCTACACGGCCGTAGACGATACCCGGAATAATAAACAGGATGAAGATCAGAGGAACGATAGACTTCATTACTGGTGCTGAGAACGCCGTTAATTCGCCTTCAGGTGAACGAAGTGCTGAGTTTTCAGGAACCAAAGCTGCGATAAGCAGACCAATACCTGCAACCATTGCCCAACCAGCGAATTTGAATGCTTTAGATTCAATCGCTGTGAACGTACCTAGATCAGGTGCTTGTTCTGCATCTTCATCTACAGGCGTATTAGCAAGACGAGGCTCGATAATTTTCTCTGTAACGTACCAACCAATTGCCACAATTAGAATTGAAGACAAACCAGTAAAGAAGATGTTCGCTAGAGGGTTGATCACATATGCAGGGTCAAGAACGTTTGCCGCTGTTTGAGTAAAACCAGCTAGTAGCGGATCAATACCTGAAGGGATAAAGTTCGCTGAGAAACCACCTGATACACCAGCAAACGCTGCTGCAATACCCGCTAGAGGGTGACGACCCGCAGCGTGGAAGATGATACCGCCAAGAGGGATTACTAGAACGTAACCTGCATCAGCTGCTGTGTGAGACACGATAGCAACCAAGATTAGCATCGGCGTTAGTAGCTTAGCTGGCGTGAAGTTAAGCATCTTCTTAAGGCCAGTCGTAATGAAGCCTGAAGAGTCTGCAACGCCAACACCTAGCATAGCAACAAGTACGATGCCTAGAGGTGCGAAGCCTGTGAACGTGGTAACCATATTCGCTAGGAAGCTAGCAAGCGCTTCACCAGTTAGTAGGTTGTTTACTTCAAGAGCAGCACCCGTTTGAGGGTTGATTAAGTCGAATGAAAGATTCGATAAAAGTGCAGATGCTACCCATACAATAACTAGAGCCCAGAAGAACAGGATTGCTGGATCTGGAATTTTGTTGCCGGCGCGTTCAATGAAGTTTAGAAAGCGGTCCATACCACTGATCTTCTCAGTCGATGGTGCTTTTTTTACGGCTTGGTTACTCATTGTAACTCCATATGTGATGTTGTTTTGTTTAGGCCTAATATAAGTTTTGACCACGGCCTATTGGTACAGCACATATTCTATTAAAGTCGTTGTTAAAAAGCACAAGATTCCACCTAATTTTCCATAAATGGAGACATATTTTGCAAAAATACCATACAACCACAACAATATAAAAACATAAAAAACACCATTCCATATACAGAGTTTTAACTAGCACGTAAACAATGTCCGAGGAGTGAAAATTATCAGTAAAAGGGGTAGCATGAGCCTTGGCATGCAGTAAACGTTTGCTTGAGGGTCAATCAAACTCACTGTATTTGGAGAGCATAGTTTCGAGGTAAATACTTTGTGCGTGGTTCATACGATCTTGCCATGCAATTGTGACAGTAATGCTTTTTAATGCGCTAGACAGAGCACCGTTTGCATTAGTCACTTCACAAGTCATGGCATAGGCAGACCCCGACAAACCGGATAAAGGATCTGAACTTGCTGTGTTGAGACAATGACTCGCCTGATTTAGTTCCGAAAAAGGAATTAAACCTACCGCCCCACTCGCATTAGACGCCCGAGTTCGATAATACTCCATCTGCCTTTCTGCAAAATGCAGCGCTTCGATACTCTGAATCGCATAGTCGGCTTTCTGCTCAGTGTAGGTCTGCAGCTTGACCATGCCTAACGCGGCCACGCCCACCAGTAGAAAAGAGATAAGTACTTCAAGTAAACTAAAACCACGCTGGTTAGAAATCACTCCATGAGCCCTTTTTCCACTGTATTTCGACAGGTTCATCATGCGGGTTGTATTCTCCTCGATAATCTAGATTCATCGAGCCTTTAATCGTAGAAAGCCCCCCGATTGAATCCAAAAATATGCCTCCTTTAGGGAAGAAGGAAGCGTTAGCTATATAGGTACTATTTTCTTTAACCAATAAAGAGTAATCCATCGTTGCTGGTAACTTATCCCAACTATCAGCAAGAAAGTCCGTGTTGTTTTCAGCACCTGAAGCGTCCTTGAAGACACTCATGTCATTCAAGTGATAAAAAGCACCATCAAGTACACTGGCGTTTCCATTTGCGAAAATCCCATTTTCGACCACTAAAGATCGTGGTGTGATCGTTCCTGCACTATCCACAATATTAATGGCTGGGTGCCAAACTACACAGTCCCCAATGACCCACACCTTAGTTTTACCAGCTGAAAAGGCATCATTGATTCGAGTACTGCACTCCTTGCCCACGTATTTATTTGTGTTTGAATCGAAATCTACATGCACGGTATTCCCGTGAGAATCCGTCTCTAATAGGTTTATTACCTCATATTCATTACTTTTAAGGGCGTTGATATTGTCCGTTGTTTTCTTTACCCCGAAGTAGTTTTCGAAACCATTTAGATTGGTGTCATGAACGTAATCACTCATAAAAGCACCGCTAGGATCACTACCCGATGCGGTAATCGTTGCACTCTCACTCAAGTCAGTTACCGCATCTTTACAAGCGCTAAAATCTGCAGGTGCATTCTCAGGATTAGAAACGGTGGTTAAGCTCCCCCCTGTACCTTTGGTGTGTATAACAGAGTCGAAAAACCGAACTGCCACACACTCATATACACCGTTGTTACTGGTTTCACTGAGTTCAGGGTCGATATCCATGATGTCCTCGGAAATAATTTCGAGAGCCGATATTGCTTGTATGGCCCCCAAACCCGAATCATTAGAAAATCGAATTTCTTTATTAATCGATGTTCTGTTGGCGGTTGAGACAAGGATATTAGCGTTATCGGATGATTTATCTAATGAAGAAAGCTTGTTGCTACAGGAATCCAGGAGATCACCTGGGATCGCGGTACTGCTGTTTTCAATAATAACGCTTAGACCACACTCCAATCCCCCCTCGGCGGTCCAATGTTCTTTGCGAGCTTGAACCTCGTTTTGAGCACGCTTTATTTGGTAAAAAGTGGTTTTAAAGCTACCAAGAGAAACGATCAGCACACCAATCAATAGAATACTGACTAGAAGTAGTGTTACCGCTCCATTTTGCTTTAATCGCATCATTGCCAATTCCTTTGTACCACTGAAGTCACTACTCTCTGACTTTCATCTGCATTCACAAGAGAAGCTTCTAGAGCGATATCGACTCTTTGCGAGGTTGCCAGACTGTTAGATAACTCAGTTACAGAAACCAAAAAAAGTTCTACTTCTATTTGCTTTTCGAAAAACAAACTTTCACATGTCATTGCTCCCAAACCAGATGACGTAATCTGAGTGATATCTAATAAATAAGAAGATTCTTCTTGGCAATAGTTCAGCTTATTACCCTTAAATTGATAGACAATGTTTCGATAGGCCGAAGATGCGCTGTTTTGTCGATAAACAAAACCAACGTAAGATTCACTGGCACTGGATTGAAAGGTATAAATCGTATTGGCAGCGCCCGATAGCTTCACTGATTGTCCAGAGTCTGCATCATAACCGGCTCGCCAGAGCTCCTCTTTCATCATTTGAGTAGTAGCGAATAGGTTCTGAGATAAGAGCAGCTCCAAGCTCTTTTCTGAACTCAAACGTTGGTTGGTAACAAATACCGAGCCGATAGTACCGATAACAATCACACCGATCACAGAGGCCACTAACATTTCGACCAAGGTACTACCTTGAACACTCCTAGCCACAGATCTCATAACCATAATGACCTATGCTATTGCGCCCATCGCTGTTTGGGTCACTGCTGCAAATTCGGATCCGCCCTGTCGTTTTCGATGCGATGATTGAAAGTACATCCGACAGCGCATTCGTGGAGGCGAGTGAAACATTACCGTCCCGAAAACGTCCCCTGACGTTATCGATCGCAATTGAAGTACTATTGGAGAAATTAAAGTCTACTTTTATACCTCTATATGCCGAACCTTCAAGATGCATAAGTACATTATCAGAAACGTAAAATGTTGAACTGCTCAACACCATATCCCAATCACCATCAGAACTTTCGGTTCCACCTAAGGCACCTGAAACCAAGAACAAAACATAAAGCTCTTGGTTACGAGTGACCGCTTCTGATCGGGCAGTAATAAGAAAACTATGAACCTCAGGGGCTAAGCGCTGCAGTTTAGAAGAAGCCAACAAAGAACTAAAACTAGGGGCAGCCGCAGCCAGTAGCACTGAAAGCACCACTACAGTAATCAGCAGCTCTAATAGCGTAAACCCGCGAGTCATTTCCCAAATTCCTATGTAATAACTTGAGCAACCGTACTCAACCTTGCGCACATGCTAACACTAAGGAAAAATAGCCAGATAAGTGAAAAGGAAGTCCTCGTGATGATTCGAAAAAATAAATGCAACAGCAACAACACGCGCGTAAAAGGGATGACATTGATCGAGTTATTGATTGTGGTTGCCATCGTGGGGATACTCGGCGCCATTGCGTATCCAAGTTATACCAACCATGTTATCAAGGCACATCGAGTTACAGCGATGGCCGACTTAACCAAGATGCAACTGGAGATAGAAACTCTATACACAGGGAACTATGCGTCGGCAGCGGAGAATATTATTTCAGGAGGGACATGCTTGTTTTGCGATACCGATACTAGCCGATACACGCTAGCGATCTCTGCGAGTAGCACCACCTATTCAATTCAAGCGGAACCGCTTTCGCAGCAAGTAAATGATGAATGTTTTGACTCGAATACCGATAAGTTGGAATTGCACCACTCGGGCATTTCGGAGCCAGAAACGTGTTGGAAGTAACAAGAGCAACCACCAAAGGGCTCTAGAATTTATCTGATAAATCTCGACTCTTTCTTCTCGAGCTTCTTTTCCCCTGATCTACAGATACAAAAAAGCCTGCTAAACGAGCAGGCTTTTCCAACTTTATCAATAACTTAAATCATTAAAAACTCAAGGCATCAATAACCTAAGACATCAATAAATTGATTACTTAGTTAGGTCATCGAAGAAGTTTTTAACGCCGCTAAAGAAACCTTCAGACTTTGGCTTATGCTTGCTTGCCGCTTCACCACAACATGTTTCTTCGAATTCACGCAGTAGTTCTTTTTGGCGAGAGCTTAGCTTAACTGGAGTCTCAACCACTAGCTTAACGATTAGGTCACCCACACCGCCGCCACGAACGCCTTTCACGCCTTTGCCACGCATACGGAACATACGGCCCGTTTGTGTTTCTTCTGGCACTTTAAGGTTTACACGACCATCCAGTGTTGGAACTTCAACTTCACCGCCTAAAGCAGCCATTGAGAAGCTTACTGGAACCTCACAGTAAAGGTTGTTGCCGTCACGCTCAAAGATGTTGTGTTCTTTTACGTGTACTTGTACGTACAGATCGCCAGCTGGAGCGCCTTGCTCTCCCGCTTCGCCTTCGCCTGATAGACGAATACGATCGCCAGTATCAACACCAGCAGGGATCTTAACGTTAAGTGTTTTCGTCTTCTGTTTGCGACCTTGACCATGACATGAGTTACATGGGTCTTTGATGATCTTGCCTTTACCGTTACAAGTAGGACAAGTCTGTTGAACCGCAAAGAAACCTTGGCGCATTTGTACTTGGCCGTGGCCATGACAAGTGCCACACGTTTGTGCAGAAGAACCCGCTTTCGCGCCGCTGCCGTCACACGTATCACACTCTACAAGTGTTGGTACTTCGATTTCTTTAGAAACACCACGAACCGCTTCTTCTAGAGAAAGTTCCATGTTGTAACGTAGATCTGAACCACGTTGTGCACGCTGTTGACCGCCACCACGACGACCGCCGCCGAAGATGTCGCCAAATACGTCACCGAAGATATCGCCGAAGTCACCTTGGCCACCGCCGCCGAAACCGCCGCCGCCGCCCATGCCGCCTTGTTCAAAAGCTGCGTGGCCGTATTGGTCGTAAGCTGCTTTCTTTTGAGAGTCAGTTAGGATCTCGTACGCTACTTTTACTTCTTTAAACTTATCTGCTGCGGTCTCGTCACCCTGGTTACGGTCCGGGTGGAATTTCATCGCTAAGCGTTTGTACGCTTTTTTAATATCGCGCTCTGATGCATCGCGGCTTACGCCTAATACTTCGTAAAAATCACGTTTTGACATGTTCTAGGTCACCAAAATAATTGCTACTACCGAATGATCACTTCAGTAGTCTGTGTATCAATCTAGATAAAAGTTCTGCCGGCTGAAACGCCGAATAAAGCTATTATCTAGATCGACAAGTCTAAATACAAATTTACGGGCGTGAGAGTTACCTCTGACGCCCGTATATTTAGAAATCGAAAAACGACTTTTCTAAGCTAAAACACGTTAGTTCAAGGAGAAGGCACGGAGCTTACGGATGTAAGTGAGTACCTTCGACGTAGAAATCACGTGTTATAGCGACGAAAAATTACTTTTTGTCGTCTTTAACTTCTTCAAACTCAGCATCAACAACATCGTCGTCTTGCTTAGGTTGTTCACCAGCGTCAGCACCAGCTTGTTCAGCTTGAGCTTTCTGTTGAGCAATTTCCATTAGCTTTTGAGCTGCTTGCATAAGTTCTTGAACTTTAGCGTCGATAGCTTCTTTGTCGTTACCAGACTTAACTTCTTCTAGTGCCGTGATAGCCGCTTCGATTTTAGCTTTCTCGTCTGCAGGTAGAGCTTCACCAGCTTCTTCTACTTGCTTCTTAGTCCCGTGAATCATTTGGTCAGCTTGGTTACGTGCAGTTACTAGCTCTTCGAACTTTTTGTCCGCTTCTTTGTTAGCTTCTGCTTCTTGTACCATTGCTTCGATCTCTTCCTCAGACAGGCCGCCTGATGCTTGGATAGTGATCTTCTGCTCTTTACCCGTCGCTTTATCTTTAGCAGATACGTTCAGGATACCATCAGCATCTAGGTCGAATGTTACTTCGATTTGTGGCATGCCACGTGGTGCTGGTTGGATACCTTCTAGGTTGAACTGACCAAGAGACTTGTTGTAAGTCGCTTGCTTACGCTCACCTTGAAGAACGTGGATAGTTACTGCGTTTTGGTTGTCTTCAGCTGTAGAGAACACTTGATCCGCTTTAGTAGGGATAGTTGTGTTTTTCTCGATAAGCTTAGTCATCACGCCGCCCATCGTTTCGATACCGAAAGATAGAGGAGTAACGTCTAGTAGTAGAACGTCTTTAACGTCACCAGCTAGTACACCACCTTGAACAGCAGCACCCATTGCAACAGCTTCGTCAGGGTTCACGTCTTTACGTGGCTCTTTACCGAAGAATTCAGTTACTTTAGCTTGAACCATAGGCATACGAGTTTGACCACCAACTAGGATAACGTCAGTGATTTCGCCTACAGATAGGTCAGCATCCGCTAGAGCAACTTTTAGTGGCTCAAGAGAACGTTGAACTAGGTCTTCAACTAGAGACTCAAGCTTCGCACGAGTCACTTTGATGTTCATGTGCTTAGGACCAGTCGCATCAGCAGTAACGTAAGGTAGGTTTACGTCAGTTTGAGTAGTAGAAGAAAGCTCGATTTTCGCTTTTTCTGCTGCTTCTTTAACACGCTGCATTGCTAGTGGATCAGCTTTAAGGTCGATACCTTGCTCTTTCTTGAACTCATCTACTAGGTAGTTGATCATGCGGTTATCGAAATCTTCACCACCAAGGTGAGTGTCACCGTTAGTTGAAAGAACTTCGAAAGTCTTCTCGCCTTCTACTTCATCGATTTCGATGATAGAGATATCGAATGTACCACCACCAAGGTCGTATACAGCGATAGTGCGATCACCACCTTGCTTGTCTAGGCCGTAAGCTAGAGCAGCAGCAGTTGGTTCGTTGATGATACGTTTAACATCTAGACCAGCGATACGGCCAGCATCTTTCGTTGCTTGACGTTGAGCATCGTTGAAGTAAGCAGGAACAGTTACTACTGCGCCAGTTACTTCTTCGCCTAGGAAGTCTTCAGCTGTTTTCTTCATTTTCTTAAGAACTTCAGCAGATACTTGAGGAGCAGCCATTTTTTGGCCTTGCGCTTCAACCCATGCATCACCGTTGTCAGCCTTAACAATGTTGAAAGGCATGATTTCGATATCGCGTTGAACTTCTTCATCTTCAAAACGACGACCGATTAGACGCTTAATTGCGTATAGCGTGTTTTGAGGGTTAGTAACTGCTTGACGTTTCGCAGGTTGACCAACTAGCGTCTCGCCGTCAGTGTATGCGATTACCGATGCTGTTGTGCGTTCGCCTTCAGCATTTTCTAGTACGCGTGGTTTGTCGCCGTCTAAAAC
This sequence comes from Vibrio sp. 10N.286.52.C3, assembly GCF_041468865.1. Lineage (NCBI taxonomy): Bacteria > Pseudomonadati > Pseudomonadota > Gammaproteobacteria > Vibrionales > Vibrionaceae > Vibrio > Vibrio sp. 10N.286.52.C3. Next base: position 72,009 of record NZ_JBFRJM010000054.1, read on the forward strand.
AGCAACACAAGAGTTAGTAGTACCTAAATCAATACCAATGATTCGACCCATCAGGCTATCTCCGAAATATAATCTATATTAGTTTTTTGCTATACCCACATATGTGGGGGGCGGTAATCAGGGATTCAACCCTAATACACAAAATTTAAGTGCAAATGTAATTTGCTTTCGTATGCACCATAGATAAGGGCTGCAAACTGGTTTTCAAGGGAATAAGTAAAAAAAATCTATTTTTTCCCGTATCTTTTTACATAAAGGTAAAAAGTGACCGATCCCTTGCCAATTAAGGCTCCAATGTTGAGAAACTCTCGCATTTGTCGCCACATTGAAACCTCAACCCTATTCCAGATGCCATAAAAAAAGACCTTCATGTGGAAGGTCTTTTTCAAATAGATATTAATCAGTTAAATATTGTTCAAATGGTGACTGATTCAGCCATATTATTGGTTGAGCACTAACTGGTAGAAGCTCGCTTGAGTGTAATCACCCGCTTCCATACCACGCCATTCACAGGCTGAGCTCGACTTCTTAGTGTTGCATTGATTGTATGCGCCCGCCTTGAAGTACATCCAGTCCTGTCCATAACCAAGGTCGATATCATGCCCCTGATACTTACCCTTAGCCAAATCAACATCATACGTCTTCACAATAGGATCGGCTGAGTTTGGATTCTTAGTAAAGGTTAAGTGCATGATGTTATCTTTGATATTCACATCGTATGAGAACACTTCACCTAGCTTGATGCCATCAGCAGGGTCCGAGCTGCCTTTTTTCAGATTGTATTGACCAAATACATCATGGCGAATGTCTTTACGAAGTTTCTTTCCGTTTTCATCCTTCGCGTTTTTCATCTCTGTCGGCGGGTTTAACTCATAGTTCCACGTTAACGAACCATGCTCATGTTCTGGCAACTTGCGGTAAACAATTTTCAGTGGCTCATTGTCTGAACCATGAATTTGGCCGATCACTACCGAGAATGCGCCTGTTTTTTTGTAGCTACCGCTGGTACTCACCTGATCAACAGAAAGTGTTGCCGTCATTTGACCACCGATAGAACCAAACTCTTCTGCATTCTCATGGCTTGAAATCACGAAATTGTTGCTCGGCGCCGAGTAGCTGTCTGCCAGCATCGCTCTTAGCTCACTGCGCGTATTCTTACTGTTTGGTGTCGTTGGTGCTGTATTCGGAGCCACAAACACCATCGCGCCAGATTCGGCATCAGTGTAGAACCATTTAGGATGAACGTAAGGTGTGTCTACATTCGACAACTCTTGCTTACCGATCTCCAATGTTTTGCCTTTTCTAGAGCCTTCTGTCGTTAGCTCCGGTAGGTTAATTTTCCATTTAGATAAATCGAAGTTTTGTGCAGGCGCTTTTGCTGGATCAAGATTGAACTGTTGACCAATATCGTGATTAGAAGCAAGAGCGGGAGCCGCTAAGAGGCTAGCAGTCAGTAAGCTTAGGTAAGACAACTTCATTATTTGGTTTCCTTTATGTCGTCATAATGTAGGTTGCCAGAACAATAAAATAATATTGTATTATTATATGTGATCTATATTAAATATTGAAAACTGATGACCCATTCAGCGCGAGTAAAAAGAAAAAATGAGACTTCGCACCAACATAGCCCCCTCTTTTAACTCAGCAGCAGACAGCCCAAAGTACCCAACAGCAGAAATAAAAAAGCCCCGCTCTGGTTGAGCGGGGCTTCGCAGTTATTGAGTCTTAATTAAGAATTAAACTTCTGCTTTTTGCAGCTCAGCTTCTTCGTTAGCTTCAACGCCAATTTCGTTTTCAGATTTAGCAACGATAGTGTTCACCGCTGTGTCACCCACTACGTTTGAAGAAGTACAGAACATGTCACAGATACGGTCAACAGCAGCAACAATCGCTAGACCTTCTGGTGGTAAACCTAGTTGGTGCAATAGAACACCTACCATCACAACACCGCCACCAGGAACACCACCAGCACCGATAGACAGTAGCAGGATAGTTAGACCAAGAGTGAAGATATCAGCAGTGTTGATTGGCTGACCAAACGCGTTTGCTACGAACATAGTTGCTAGTGCGATGTAGATAGATACACCAGACATGTTCATTGTTGCACCTAGTGGTACACCGAAACCTGCTACTGACTTAGATACGTTTAGTTTGTCAGTAAGAGTACGCATTGTTACTGGGATTGTTGCATTCGAACTTGCTGTAGATAGTGAGAATAGAACTTGCTCACGAGTTGCACGTAGGAACTGCTTTGGAGAAATACCAGTGAATGAACCAACCATCATTGGATAGAAGAAGAAAATCCAGAACACAAGCATTGCAACCACAAGCGCCACATAGCCAGCAACTGACATTAGCGTGTCTGCATCCAGTGTTGCGCCCAGTTGAATCATCAGAGCAAATACACCGTAAGGCGCCAAGCTCATTACTAGGCCGATAAGCTTCATCATGATTTCGTTAGCCATCTTGAATGTCTTGATAGCTGGGCCACCACGAGAATCAAGCGCTTGAATAGCAAGACCTGTCAAAATTGCCATGAAGATGATTTGTAGCATGTCGCCGCTTGCGAACGCTTCTACAGGGTTGCTAGGAACGATGTTAACAACAAGAGAGAAGATGTCTGGTGTTTCAGTTGTTGTAAGCGCAATTGTCTCAGAAACCGTACCCGCAAGGTTCGCACCTGCACCTGGTTGGAAAATAAGACCAATCGTTAGCGCTGCTGAAATCGCGATGATGGTGTTAATAATGTAAAGACCAAAGGTTTTACCACCAAGACGACCAAATGAACGAATATCTTTTAGCTCAACAATACCGCAAACAATAGATACGTAAACAAGAGGAACTACAAGCAATTTGATAAGAGATACGAACATACCACCAGCACCTTCGGCAGCGCCAAGTAGATACGTATCAAAAATAGCAATACCGCTGAATAGGTACTGAATAGCAGTACCAATAAGTAGACCGGCGAACAAGCCTACAAAAATTTTACTTGAGAGCGATTTATCCATCGTTCTTCTCCAGTTTGTTGTGTTTGAAATTTGTACTTTTATAGTTATATATGCGACCAAAATCGCTATATGGCAGTGGATTTTACATACAAAGATAACAATTAAAAGTATTTATTTACAAAAACATCACAAATGTGACATCAAAACATTTACTCAATAACAACAAGTTTCATAACACAAAACTCTAAATCGCTGATCTGAATGAAATACAAAGAACGACATTCTTAATGCGGTTTTGATGCTTATTTACGTAGACTCTCAAGTTATAGGCACAAAAAAAGAGAGGCCTATACCTCTCTTTTTATTTTACGCAAACCAGTGATTTATTTTGTCGCTGCGACTAACTCAGTCAATGCACTAGTCAATCACTTGGCAACGTAATTCGTCATTACTTAGCAACCATAACCATCGCTGGGCGAACCACACGACCGTTTAGTTCGTAGCCTTTTTGCATCACAAACATAACCGTGTTCGATTCGTGATCTGGGCTTTCTTGAATAGACATCGCTTGGTGGAATTCAGGGTTGAACGCTTCACCTTCAGGGTTGATCTCTTTAAGACCAAACTTAGCAACTGTGTCTACGAACGTTTTGTGCGTTAGCTCAACACCTTCATACAGTGGCTTAACCACTTCGTTTTCAGCGTCTGCCGCTTGCATTGCACGCTCTAGGTTGTCGATTACAGGAAGCAGACCTTCAGCAAACTTGTTCAAAGCGAATTTACGCGCTTTATCAATTTCTTGTTCGCTACGGCGACGCATGTTTTCAACTTCAGCTTTCGCGCGAAGAACAGAATCTTGCTGCTCTTTCACTTTAGATTCGCTAGAAAGCAGTGCAGCTTCCAGTTGAGCGATTTTTGCTTCCTGCTCATCAGCAGCGTCTTCATTCAGTTCAGCTTCTTCAACTTTCTCAGCTTCAGCGATGATCTGATCTAGCTCTGCTTCGGTTACTTTGTTTTCTTCGTTGCTCATGATATCTCCAGAATTCGTTTTCAATGCAAGTGACAGGCGTGTTTGCGCCCCAAATTGATATAAAACACTCGCATAGACGTTCAACTTGCCTTTATTATGGGGATGAAGAATTTTGATTCAAGCCTAATTCGTTTGGAAACGTTATGAAAAAGCCATTTGAAGTCATCGCCATTATCGGTAAACCTCGAGATCAGCAAGCAATTCAGACTCATAGAGAGCTCTATCAGTGGTTAAGTGCTGAGGGTTATCAAGTGTTTGTTGATGACAGACTCGCCACTATTTTGGACGACATCCCAAAAGAACATTTTTCTAGCCTGATTGAATTAGGTAAACGCGCCGATCTCGCTATTGTGGTCGGTGGTGACGGAAATATGCTCGGTGCCGCTAGAATCTTGTCACGTTTCGACATTTCAGTGATTGGTGTTAACCGAGGCAATCTTGGTTTCCTAACCGATCTCAACCCTGAAAACTTCCAGAGTGCGCTTACTGATGTACTCAAAGGCGAGTTCATGGAAGAAGAGCGCTTCTTACTTGAAACGGAAATTCATCGTCACGGCCAGATAAAAAGCCACAATGCAGCCCTTAATGAGGCTGTACTGCACCCCGGCCAAGTTGCTCACATGATCGAGTTCGAAGTATATATCGATGACAGCTTCGCCTTCTCACAGCGCTCTGATGGCTTAATCGTCTCAACACCGACAGGTTCTACCGCCTACTCGCTTTCTGGCGGCGGCCCTATCCTGTCATCAAGCCTAAATGCTATCTCACTCGTGCCAATGTTCCCGCACACCCTTTCAAGCCGCCCACTTGTGGTGGATGGCAAGCGTCGTATCAAGCTGATCGTATCGCCTGATAACCGTGGAACTCAGGAAGTGAGCTGTGATGGTCAAATCTCGCTACCGGTTTCTCCTGGCGATGAGATCCACATTTACCAAAGCCCGAATGTACTTAAGTTGATCCATCCTAAAGACTACAACTACTACCATGTTCTACGTAACAAACTAGGTTGGTCGAGTAAGCTGTTCTAAAAGAATAAACGCTCCAGTGGTAACCGAAAATTTGAAAGGCTGACGACATTCGTCAGCCTTTTTATTGCCAGTAAAAGCCCGTCGGCTCTAGCTTCTCTGCAGTTCCTTATACCTCCACTCCCAAGAGGGAGGAACGACTGAGTTGGGAATCTATAGCGGTTTCAGTGATCTACGAACAACCTCAATTCTGATAACGGTCGCAAAAAATTTTCACCTGTCGACTTTACTGTATAAAGAAACAGTATATACTGAACTTATATACAGTATTGTTCAGTTATACAGGTAAATAAAAATGCTGGCTCATTTAAGTGTTAATAATTTCGCTATTGTTAAGTCTTTACAGCTAGAACTATCTAAAGGCATGACAACAATCACCGGGGAAACTGGTGCGGGTAAATCTATCGCTATCGATGCTTTAGGCTTATGTCTTGGGGGAAGATCCGATGCAGGAATGGTTCGACAAGGTGAAGAAAAAACCGAAGTCAGTGCCGCTTTTTTACTTGAGAACAATCTGCATGCAACCCGCTGGTTAGAAGACAACGAATTGCTTGATGGCAGTGAGTGCATCCTGCGCAGAACCATCTCAAAAGAAGGTCGTTCTCGTGCATTCATCAACGGTAGCCCTGTCCCTCTTTCGCAATTGAAATCACTTGGACAACTGTTGATCAACATCCATGGTCAACACGCGCATCACCAGTTGATGAAAAGCGATTATCAAATGGCCATGCTTGATCAATACGCAGGCCACTTGAACCTATTGAAATCGACACGTAATGCTTACCAAGCATGGCGACAAGCGGATAACCACTTAAAAGAGTTACGTGAGAATAGCCAGAAAAACCAAGCTCAAAAACAACTTCTTGAATACCAAATCAAAGAGTTAAATGAGCTGTCTATTGGGGAGGAAGAATATGAAGACCTCGAACAAGAGCATAAGCGCCTCTCCAATAGCGGAGAACTGGCCACAACCTGTCAGCAAGCTATCGAGCTTATTTATGAAGGCGAAGAAGTTAATGCGCTTGGTATTCTGCAATCGGCCAATAACTCCTTAATTCAGCTAGCTGAGCTAGATGAAAGATTAGCCGAGTTACCAAACTTGCTTTCCGAAGCCATTATTCAGATTGAAGAAACCAACAACGAGTTAAGAACATACCTAGACAGCATTGATGTTGATCCCGGTCGTATGGCTTACGTTGAGGAGCGTTTCTCTAAAGTAATGTCGATGTCTCGTAAACACCACGTGTTACCTGAAGAGCTGTATAAGCACCATCAAGACTTACTACAACAAGTTGAAGCGCTTGATTGCTCTGATGAAAAATTAGAAGAACTGGCAAACGAGGTGGAAAACCAATACCAATCGTTCGTTGCTAAATCAGAGAAGCTTCATAAATCTCGAACTCGTTACGCAAAAGAGCTCAACAAGCTGATCACGCAAAGCATGCACGAACTGAGCATGGAAAAAGCGCAGTTTGCCATTGAAGTGAACAACACCAACACACACCCTTCTCCATTGGGTATGGATAACGTGACCTTCATTGTTTCGACCAACCCAGGCCAACCGATGCAGCCGATTGCGAAAGTGGCCTCTGGTGGTGAGTTATCACGAATCTCATTAGCGATTCAGGTGATCACAGCGCAAAAAGTGGATACACCAAGCCTGATTTTCGATGAAGTCGATGTGGGTATCAGTGGACCAACCGCTGCGGTTGTCGGAAAAATGCTACGTAAGCTGGGCGAATCGACACAAGTTATGTGCGTGACTCACTTACCTCAAGTTGCCGGTTGCGGTCACCAACAACTTTTTGTAGCGAAGAACACTAAATCAGGTAAAACCGAGACTCAAATGCACACGCTTGATGAGCAACAACGCGTTTCAGAGCTTGCTCGACTGCTTGGTGGCAGCCAGATTACCGAATCGACGCTTGCCAACGCAAAAGAGTTATTAATCGCAGCTTAGGTTACATATTCGGCAACTTTCTGATAATTTACCGAAAATTCTTGGCAATTTTGCAACTTAATTCAAAATTGCCAGTCATAACAAGCTCAAAGCGCAAGGAGCTTTTTACTTCTTGCTGGAGCTTGTTTATTATCAGGCAGTATTTTAGCGAAGAAAGATCTCAAACTATGCGAATTAAAAAGTGGTTAGTTGCAGTTCCACTTGCACTAACAATGTTGACCGGTTGCTCTCTATTAGAGAAGTTGGTTTATCGAATTGACATCAATCAGGGTAACTATGTTGAACAGGAAGCTGTCGATCAGCTCAAGTTTGGCATGACAAAAACACAAGTTCGTTACGTTATGGGCTCACCTATGCTTATCGAAAATGGCTACCCAGATACGTGGTACTACATTTACCACCACACAAAAGGCCATGAAGACTCGATTCAAAAAAATCTTGTTGTTAACTTTGATGCAACGGGCACCTTAGTGACGATCAATGGTGATTTTGAAGCCAGTGATGAATTCTTCGAAAGCCTTCGCTAGCTTTCAACTAACAAAGCTTTCCAGTCAAAAGCAAGAATCGCAAAAGCCTGCTCATATGAGCAGGCTTTTTAATATCTGCTAACAAATGAGACTGTAGACTGTAGACTGTATTGTCTAACAAACAGATGAAAAAAAGCTCGCTAATGCGAGCTTCTTTATCATTCAAATTTGTTTGGTATTACGATTTAGCCGCCGCTTTCGCTTGTTCAGCACGCTTACGGCGAATTTCTTTTGGATCGGCTAACAGTGCTCGATAAATTTCGATACGATCTTTATCTCGAACGGTTGCATCTAACTTAACGTTGCGGCTGTATACGCCAACTTTATTTTTCGCCAAGTCGATTTCTGGATACAACTCTAAAACACCAGACTGCGCAATAATCTCTTCAACGGTCGCGTTCTTATTTACCACTAAGGTAAATACACGCTGCTCATGTGGAAGCGCAAACACAACTTCTACGTGGATCATATCTGATTCAATAGTCATGGCTTAGTAAACCTGTTTCGCTCGTTGAGTAAAAGCACTGACCATATTGCTTGTCAGTTCATTGAAAATCTTGCCAAATGCCATTTCAATCATTCGACTAGAAAATTCAAACTCTAGTTTAAGTTCAACCTTACATGCTTGGTCGTCTAGAGGAGTGAAATACCAGCCCCCCTCCAGCTTCTTAAACGGGCCATCTACCAGCTCCATTAAAATTTCAGCACCATCCGCCATTCGATTCGACGTAGTGAATGTTTTACTGATACCAGCTTTAGAGACATCAACCGAAGCCACCATCGCGGAATCTGAAGATTCGATCACACGAGAACCAGAACATCCTGGCAAAAACTCAGGATAACGAGCAACATCATTGACCAAGCTGAACATCTGGTCGGCACTAAAAGACACTAATGCTGAACGAGTAACCTTTGGCATATAGACTCCTGTTAAAGACAGCGTTACATTAACACAAACTGCAATTTTAATTGTATTGGGCCAGAGCGCAAATAAAAAGGATTCCCCATCTAGGGCGCATTCCGTATAATGAGGCCATTATGGCAAAGAATAAATCAAAATCAAAAGCCGGTAGTAATACCATTGCGCTTAATAAGAAAGCTCGCCACGAATATTTCATCGATGATGAGATAGAAGCGGGGCTTGAGCTACAAGGCTGGGAAGTAAAATCCCTACGTGAAGGCAAAACCAATATCGCAGAAAGCTACGTATACATCCGAGATGGCGAAGCATTCATCAGTGGTATGACGATTACTCCGCTAACTCAAGCGAGTACTCATATCGTGGCGAACCCAACACGTATTCGTAAACTCCTTATGTCGAGAAAAGAACTCGACAACCTTATCGGTCGTATTAACCGTGAAGGCATGACACTTGTCGCAACCGCACTTTACTGGTCTCGCTCTTGGGCGAAGATTAAAGTTGGCGTTGCGAAAGGTAAAAAGCTGCACGATAAACGTACTGATATGAAAGAAAAAGATTGGGCGAGAGATAAAGCACGAATTATGAAGAGTAATTTGCGTTAATTTTAAGCACTTAAACGCACAGTGCTAGACAGGGTAAGCTTTTCTGGTAATATGCAAATAACACTTGGGGCTGATTTAGGATTCGACAGGAATTTTGAAGTCTGAGGTGCATGCCGTGGGGCGGTTGGCCACGTTAAAAGCCGCAAAAAAATAGTCGCAAACGACGAAAACTACGCACTAGCAGCTTAATAACCTGCTCAGAGCTCTCTTACCCTAGCTTCCGCTCGTAAGACGGGGACCAATAAGAGATCAAACCCAAACTAGCTAGCGTGGCTTCTCCCACCTGAGAGGAAAAGCGCGAATTATAATTCAGGTTAGCCTTTAACTAGCGTGTCGGTTCGCAGGTTGCTGGTGAAATTAAAGATCGACTAAGCATGTAGTACCAATGATGAATGATTTTTGGACGCGGGTTCAACTCCCGCCAGCTCCACCAAACGTTTGGAACGGGACATCTCAGGATGTCCCGTTTTTGCATCTAAAGCCTTTATATATCAACACTTTACCCTTCTCGTAGCATTTCATTACATATCAAGCCCTCTCAATCTCTTAGTATTCCAGTTAGTATTCCAAGCAACAACTCGTTATATTGGAATACTAAACAGCAATTCTAGGGGTGTATATGGCTCGTAAAACAACTCGTCTTACTGACAAAGAACTAAAAGCGGCAAAGCCCAAAGATAAAGACTACGTCCTATCAGATGGCGATGGATTGCAGTTTCGAGTGAGAAAAAATGGGACGACTCAATGGAATCTCAATTACTACCACCCGATAACCAAGAAACGCATTAACCTAGGATTAGGGACTTACCCTAGCCTCACCCTTGCCAATGCTCGAAAAATAGCTTTAGAAGCAAAAGAGCTACTAGCGCAGGGAATTGATCCGAAAGAACATCGAAACGAGTCAGTAAAGGAGCAAGCCGCTATTGTTGAGCACACTCTGTTTAATGTTGCCTCGGACTGGTTCGATATAAAGCGTAATGATGTGACTGCAGACTACGCTAAAGATATTTGGCGTTCTCTTGAGCTGTATGTATTCCCAACACTCGCTAAAACACCAGTTACCCAAGTTACCGCTCCAATGGTGATAGAGTTGCTTCGCCCAGTAGAAGCAAAAGGAAGCTTAGAAACCGTAAAGCGTGTCACTCAAAGGCTTAACGAAGTGATGGACTACTCCGTCAATTGTGGGCTCGCACCAGCAAACCCACTTTCAGGTATTCGAGCTGCTTTTAAAAAGCCAAAGAAAGAAAACATGAAAGCCTTAGCACCTGCTGAGCTACCTGAACTAATGGCAGCAATAGCCAACGCCAGTATTAAGCGCACCACTCGCTCGCTGATTGAGTGGCAACTGCACACAATGACTCGCCCTAATGAAGCGGCAGGCACACGATGGGAAGAAATCGACTTTGAGAATAATCAGTGGGTGATTCCTGCGGAGCGTATGAAAAAGCGCAAAGAGCACTCCATCCCACTAACGCCTCAAATGTTAGCGCTCTTGGAATCTATGAAATCGATCAGCGGACATCGTGACTATGTATTTCCTGCTGACCGTGATCCGAAAAAGCCAACCAACAGCCAAACAGCAAATGCTGCCCTGAAGCGCATGGGCTTTGCTGGGCGCTTAGTAAGTCACGGCTTGCGTTCTATTGCCAGTACCACACTTAACGAGCAAGGGTATGATTCTGATTTGGTCGAAGCAGCCCTCGCCCACGTTGATAAAAACGAAGTGAGACGAGCATACAACCGCACCGACTATTTAGAGCGCAGACGCCCAATGATGCAATGGTGGAGCGAGCATATTATCCAAGCATCACAAGGCACGTTGTCTATCACTGGTTATAAATCACTTAAGGTTGTTTGCAATGAATAGCACTTTACCTAAATCGTTTTTTCAAGAGTATGAGCAGTTCGGATGGTATAGCGCTGACTCCCAAATGGTAAAACTATCCCTTGAAGCATCACGCAAACCTCGTCTTGATATTGTTCAGCAGTTGCTAGACAGGAAAAATGACGTAGACAAAGACATCAGAACACTTGAGCAATCATTAAATCACTTTCAAGTCGACACGCTAAGCCCTATTCGTCATATGGCAGAAGAAAGCTATCAAGCTGCTATCGCACCTCTAGCAATGCTAAGCTCGGCACTAGAGCATGGTCTTGATGCAGCACTGCCGCTAGCAACTTATGAAGTCGTTAAGCTACGTTATGACAGCGGTAATACTCAATGGGTTTGTAATATCCAAGATATGCCTATCCCTGCGGACAGCCACATAATTAAAACAGTACCCATCGACCAAATAAACAACCAAACCAAAAAGCATAAAAAGGACTTAGACCTAACACTTATGCTGGTTTGCTGGTGGTTAAACACTCACGGGACACTTGATGTTAAGGCAAATGAAAAGCTCCCAAGCAATAGTTTTATCGAGTTTATTAGTTGGATAATGCACGATGGGAGGGCTGAACCAAACTCTATTCAAAGGATGCTTGCACGACTCGAAATAAAAGCCGATACATTCAAGGACAACTAAGCAATTTTTATTGTTTAAGTTCTGTCCGTGAGCACTAATACCTTATGATCTTTAATGGTGTCTCTTAATCAATGGAGACACCACATGTCAAATGCAGATCGCTTTACCCCGCTATCAATTCTCAGACTTCCAGAAGTAATCCGTTTAACGGGGCTCTCACGCCCAACGATCTATCGACGCATAAATGCGGGAACTTTTCCCAAACAAATTATGCTCGGTGAACGTGCAGTAGGCTGGCGAGCATATGAAATAAACCAGTGGTTAGAATCCCTCGTATCGAAAGGAGAATAGCCAGTGAAAGCCCTACTTTCTGACAATAAATTCGCCAGTGTGCTTAACCAGTGCTACCTACTTAGAATTGAACCACCAACAATCTATCCCAGACAGTACCGAGGGGAAAAGATACTAGAGGCACTAAAACTAGCAGTAGCCACCCGCTCACCCGAAGATATTCAGAACGCCCAAAAGCTATTTGAAAAATAAAGGACAAAGCCCCTGCAATGGGGCTCTATTGGCTGATTATGCTCACCACCAAATGTTTAAGCCAATTGCTCCACGTATCCCAGAGCACAATCAAACGAATGAGCAAAGATGGATCTCTACCCAAGCCAACCAAGGCTAAACAAGGGCAGAACGTTTGGAGCATTGAAGCACTGCGCAAGCATTCAAGCGTATTAGCAGAGATCACCTGCCACCTACCCAACAACAAAGCCACTCAACGGAAGCTAGCGAAATCCAAGCCTAGCCAAACCATACAAACCACATTCAAAAGCCCTGTATCAGGTAAGTATTTACCGATACTCACAAGCGGCTTAGACGGCAGCCCTAGAGCTTGTTTTACTAGTGAGCTTAAAAGGCTTAGTAATACGTTTGAGCCACTACTAGAGAGCTTTAGGCTACCAGTAGGCATTATGCTCACCATAAGATCAAAGACAGTTAAAGAGCACCGACTCAAAACCATGAGCGAGGTTATCAAGCCGATTAACCGCCAGCTTCAAAGCATAAAAATCACACCGTGCATCTGGCGAGGGTGTGAAGAAGTCACCGCCAACGGCAAGCACTACCACATTACGATCATGTTTGACGCCAGCCCATGGGCTCACAAAGAAAGTGGCTCGATAAAGAGAAAGATCCGAAACGCACTCAAGCGATTACCGTTTAAGGCATGGTTTGGGGAGAACGATATAGAACGCCTAGAGCGGATTCGTCTAGTTAAGTGCTGGGGTGATTACTGTGATTTTTTCGAGCATACCAGCTACCAAGCGAAAGTTGCGACCAAGCCAAAGCGAGATAAACAAAGCTTGTTATCAAAACGTAAAATTGCTTTCAGTGGTTCTAGGTTAAATAAATCAGCATCAGAGAATAAATGAGACTCTGAGAGCTCTTGCTGAAAGCTATGGTCGATTTGAGCTTGCTTAGCTCCCAGTTAAATGGGTAGGTTTAATATGTTTCCGTATAGTCATCCCATTGAGAGATTCAGGTGTCACAAGGGTTAGAACTCAATTCTCTAGTTCAAAAACTATTCGCTCAAAGTCTCATTCCTATATCCCTCTTTTATATCTTAACTGGAGCCTAAATGGGGGGCATAAATTACTTGTTAAGAATCAGATCTAATCCAGAATGTGGGGAGATAGTTAACGCTTCACAGTAGGATAAATACTCAATTATATCTAATCGCCTTTCTCCTTGTTCAATCTTGCCAATGAATGAATGAGGGCAGCCTAGCCTTGCAGCAAGCTCTCTCATTGATAGTTTCTGTTTTAGCCTTTCATCTTTTAACCAATGAATTAGCTTTTGATAATCAGCAGAGTGAATTGTTTTTTTCATTGTTCCGATATTAGGAACAAACTACAATGTACCCAAATTAGGTACGGGAGTTTACAATGAGAAAATTATTATTTTTGACAGCTGTAATAGTGCTCACGGGGTGCGCTGGTGGAGCTTTTGATGAGAACGCAAAGAAACAGGAACTAAAAAATAAGTTCGAGGAGTATGGAGCATGCTTAAGTCTGTACCATTTTACTAGATTATCTGTAATGAAAAATATGGGTGGAGATTACAAACAAATCACGAAAGGTCGAACACCAAGTGACAATAGTTGGGCGACTGGCTTCTATAAGGATGGGGACATTATAATAGAGTATAGAGGGGACTCACTAAAGGTAGCAGCTGAACCAAACGCAAAAGCAATCTCCTCAGCAGGATTGATAGCGGCAATGATTGACGATAAAGGGGTCATATATGTAGGCACAGTCTCAACAAGTGAGATTATCTGTACTAGTCGAAAGCCATCTGGATTTCTCAAGCCAGAAACAATTAAAACGATGTCAAAAAAACAAATGAGCTTTTAACTTGACTAGCAAGCTATTATTGAACCACAACAAAGGCTAGACAAGTAGCTTGCTAGCCTTTGTTTAATATCATGTACTCATAGAATATATAGGGAAAGCCATTACAAGCTATGTCATAGCGCACTAATGATTGCTTTCATGAAGCACCTTTCTTCACTTTAGAATCTTCTATCTAAAACGTCTCTGCCCCTTTCTACCTTAGTGCGATTACTCAGCAACGGATCTCACTGCTGAGTTTGCGATACTTGTAGTTATGAGAGCATGCGGAACAGCGCTGCTCAGAAACTCCCAAAACCTTTCAAAACACGCTGATTTCCTACAGTGGCGGGAATTGCATAAACTATTCAGAGAATATTCAGTCCAAATATATCTTTGACATCAAAAAGTACCTTTTCAGTTTTCTCCCTAGATACTTGGCTTCCTTTCGCCAAGATATCAACGAGTTGGGCTTTATCATTTAGATATTCCGCTCTTCTTTCTCTTATAGGGCGAAGCATGTCCTGCAAACACTCCTCCAGTATTTTTTTTGTAGTTCCATCACCAAGACCGCCACGTTGATAATGCTCTTTCAATTGGCCGACATAGTTCTTATCTGAGTGAAATGCATCGAGATACGTAAAAACAACGTTTCCTTCAACACAACCTGAATCCTCAATCTTCAAGTGATTCGGGTCGGTATACATTGATTTTACAGCAACGCTGATCTCCTTCTCTGATGAGCCAAGGTTGATAGCATTTCCCATCGTTTTGGACATCTTGTTTTTCCCGTCCGTACTAGGAAGCCGTGAGGCTTTACTTAAGAGGGGACGGCATTCATTAAGAACCGTTTTTCCCGCGAGTGAGTTAACTTTCCTCACAATTTCATTAGTTTGTTCAAGCATAGGTAACTGATCATCCCCAACAGGAACGAGAGTGGCATTGAAAGCCGAAATATCTGCTGCCTGAGAAATAGGGTATGTCAAAAACCCAGCAGGAATTGAACGCTCAAAACCTTTATTTTGAATCTCGCTTTTCACCGGGGAATACAACAGACACTCACTCTCAGAAACGGCAATGTATCGAGTTAAACAGTTGCTAGGGGGATAATTAAGCTTAAGAAATTAAAAGGCCATAGGTTGGTGAAACTTACGCGTTGAACAAGCTTTTTGGGTTAGGAATACCTGAAATTTGTCGTATTGTCTAAAAAGCATACGGAATGGAGCTCTATCTCTAAATTTAATTACGCAACAAAGCCGAGGTTTGTCAGTATTTATGTAGGTTATTGATGGATAAAAGTTATTTACTATGCCGCCTGTAAATGACAAAATTAACACTTCAATGTTACACAAAGTAAACAATCGCATTACTTTTATTAATTGATAAATTGGAGATATAGAATGAAAAAGCCGCTTACGGCCTTTATAGCTGTATTAGCTCTTGGCGTGACAGGTTGTGAATCGACTGCCGTTAGCTCGATAACGAACTCACTCTCATACACAACAGGTGTAGAAATTACTGAGCAACAACTGAGCAAATACACGCCAAATACCACAAAGGATGAAATAATTTCTGAGTTTGGTTATCCAAGCAAAAAGGAAATGTTTGGAACAGTAGAAGTATGGCGTTATCACTATGTGTTTATCCCACCACTCCCTGGTCAAAAAAATATCAATGAAGATACGGTTTTTGAGTGGAATAATAACTCAAAACTAATTAAGAGCTATAAAACTGCCAGCTTAGAATCAATTTTATAACTACGCCGAACACCAAATTCAAAACCATCAATCTTAACGTTGATGGTTTTAGCAGCGGTATAATTAGATAGATAGGAAGATTTTTATGAGTACATTTGGATGGTTTTGGTTGATACTTGGAACTATAACAGGACTAGGATTTGGTTATTGGGCTACTGAAGAAATTGGTGGTTTGCTAAAAAGGATTTACATGTCAGGAAACACAGACCAAATATGGTTAAATGACTTATACCTTTACTGCCTTCGTAATGGTTTTTTTGCAATGCTGTTTACAGGGCTACCTTTTTATGGGACAGGTATTTATCTTGCCGTAAAAGCGGAGCGATAAAATGCTCAGTTAAAGCTCTTATCCAACTGGCTTGTCGCTATGCAACAAGCCAGCTGAAAGGGCTACCACTGCGACCATAAAGTAGGACGATGGCTCAGCATGCCCTCTCTAAGCTTGTTGAGCACAAACTTAGCATTGTGTAGTGGATGAGTAAATTTGACTCTAGGCTAAAGGTTTTGTGATACCGAAGATAATCCATTAAATACTAATTTAGGTAAGGCGCTGACTCGGTTTTGTCCAATTACCTTTCAGCACAACTTTTTAGACATTGCGCAATTTCAAGATCACAAAAACACTTAGTATTCCAAATGGTATTCCAAATGGTATTCCAAATGGTATTCCAAATGGTATTCCAAAATAAAAACAATAAAAGCTTAATCAATATAAATCATTAAGTTAAAGATTAAATTCAACTTACGCCAGCCCACCAAACGTTTGGAAAGGGCGGTAACTCACTGAGTTATCGCCCTTTTTGTATTTATAATCATTAATTATGCTATTAGTACTAAAAGCAGATACTAAACGCGCCACCTTGCACTTTCGCTTTCAACACACCTTCAAAAGCCGTAAATAAATCAAACGTAGCCTCCACACATCCAACTTGGATGATGCTAATACCTTGCGTTACCATTATTTATTTCTTAATCACCTGTGTTTTCACTCACAGGGTGATGCACAGTGTAAGTGCTTTTGATTGCCATAACTTTAGTTTAGAACCATCTCGTTGCGCTTCAAAGTCAGTATTTCTAATTATCTCTTGTGTGGCATATTTGATCTACTTACGTGTAACTATCACCTCACCTTACCCGCATGGATAATCGCCAATCGCAAAAGAACTTAGCGACAAGTCTAACAAAGGCTGGCATCCACCTTCTTGCAATACCTCTTTAAGCTAAAGGCTTTGATAATCCTACTTTATCCTCTACAAGGTATATAACTTGCAATATCCCCTACAAGGTATAAAGTTACATATATCCCTTTGTTGGGATAGCACGACCAATATCCTCTAATGGGGATAAAACATCATAGTAAGGAGTGACAACTTGTGATTTATAGCCCACAACAATTAGCCAATACTTTACTGCTAATACGCCAAAAGAATAGGTGGACTCAGTCTGAGCTGGCAAAAAAAGTAGGGATAAAACAAGCAACCATTTCGAACTTTGAAAATAGACCAGAAAAGGCAACTATTTCAACAATGTTCAAGCTTATCCAAGCATTAGAGCTCACCCTTAAAATCGAACCCAAAGATGCAAAAAATAGTCAAAGCACTGTTGATGAGGAAGATTGGTAATGCAACAACTTAATGCCTACATGAATGGTGAGTTGGTCGGTACTCTCACAAAGCAAAACAATGGCTCTCACGAATTTAAATATAATGAGTCTTGGCTCAGTAACGACAAATCTCGCCCATTATCTTTATCCCTTAAACTACAAATACCTACGATAACTTCTGATGCCGTTATCAACTACTTTGACAACCTGCTACCAGACAATATTGCTATACGTAATAGGATTGTTGCACGCTATCAAACGGCTTCAAATCAACCTTTTGATCTTCTGAAAGAAATTGGCAAAGACAGCGTTGGTGCCATTGCTCTGCTCCCTCCAAGTCAACCCTATATCGAGAACAAACTGTCATACGAACTTCTTGACGAATCTCGGCTTGAAAAAATCTTAGCAGCCCATCATTCCAATATTCCATTAGGTATGATTAAGGAAGAAGATGATTTCCGAATATCGGTTGCTGGCGCTCAAGAAAAAACAGCATTGCTAAGGTTGAACGGAGATTGGTGTTTGCCTAAAGGGAATACACCTACAAGCCATATCATTAAGCTACCTATTGGTGAGATTAAGCAGCCCACATCTATTCTAGATCTGACTGAAAGTGTCGAGAATGAGTTCATCTGTATTGAGTTAGCTAGAGAGTTGGGGTTTGATGTTCCGACCGTCGAGATCATCACAACCCATAATTATAAAGCCATTGCTGTTGAGCGTTTTGATAGACGTTGGATTAAGGATCGTACACACCTACTGCGCCTTCCTCAGGAAGATATCTGTCAAGCCAAAGGAATCCCTTCATCGATAAAATACGAAAGTGATGGAGGCCCCGGAATCGCCGATATTATGAAGCTACTTGAAGGCTCATCCAATGCACTGGAAGACAGATATAACTTCATGAAGTTTCAAGTTTTCCAATGGGCTATAGGCGCTATTGATGGGCATGCAAAGAACTATTCAATATTTATTGAAAAGCAAGGTAGTTATCGCTTAACACCATTTTATGACATTTTGTCTGCTTACCCTATCACGGGGAAAAAAGGACTAAACATAAGAAAATTAAAGTTAGCAATGGGATTAAAAGCAAGTCGTGGTAAGAAGTACCAAATAAGCAAGATCTACTCTCGCCACTTTCTTGATACAGCCCATTCAGTTGGCTTTAATTCTGATAGCATGCAAAGCATATTGGATGACATGCAAACTGAATTACCCAAAGCAATTGAGCGCCTCGCCGCACGCTTGCCTGAAGGTTTCCCAAAACACATAACCGAAGCTATCTTTGATAACTCTATTGCCATGCTTAACAAATTGAATTTGAGCAAGAACTAGATCATTCCCCTCTAGAGAAGATAGAACTTGATGTACTTTATAGAGCTCTCAACAAACAGCCACACATCCCAATACTGAAATGTGTGGCTGTTTGGAACGGTTCTATTACAAACTTAGTTAGGGGTTACTCCACATCACCTAACAAGTAATCTTCATCGCTACTCACTACTGCGCCGTGCTTTAAGAAGTTTTTACCTAGAATCATGCTGTATTCAAAGCGAGAGCGATCTTGAAGGTTTACCCTCACCTCTTTCTCTAAGTCACCCAACTTAACCTTCATTTCTACCACTGGGCGAATGTTCACCTTCTCGCCTTTCTTAGCTTTAATGCGCATTACATCAATCACTGGCTTGGTGAAATCTTGCTTATCGCCTTGGTTGTTTTGATAAGTAAAGCTCACCATGTCTTGGCCATCTTTCTTAAATCGTTTGATGTTGACTGCGTTCATTGAGCTTACATCCGCGCCAGTGTCGAGCTTGGCCGGGAACTTCATGCCGTTCACTTCTACTACTTCAATATGCCCAACTTTAAACAGTGGTTCGGCTTTCAGAAGGTAATCAGAACGCGTATTAACGTAAACGCCCTCTTTTGCCATCTTCTTGCCTAAAATAAAGTACGCTTCTTTCTCATTTGTATTGAGCACGTCGATGGCGAACTCTTGCGTACGCACTTTTCCAGACACCGCAAACTCACCACTTACAACAGGGCGAGTATCATCCCCGACTTTAAGCTTCTTAATAATTGGCTTGGTCACCTTCTGCTTCTCACCATTTACATCCGTAAGATAAAATTCAACGGAAGCATCTTTGCCTTTACCTGTCATTTCAAAACTGTCGACCTTCAGCAAAGGTGTATTGACAGTGAAAGAAGCCACAGCCTTAAGCGGGAAGTCATCTAGGGTGATGTCCTCTTCCGGCGAGATAATCATAGGCTCACCAGACTCAGCCACATCACTAAAGTTCTCTGAACCTTCTAATAAAATATTCTCAGCACTGGTGTCAATCATGAAGAGTTCGCTGGCGGTGTTGGTTCCAAATCTCAACTGCGACTCACTACTCGAGCGCTCACTTAGGTACACCAGAACGTCTTTAGTCGTGTTTTCATCGAGTTGAACAGGCACATACACCAAAGGTCTCTTCTTACCGCTCACGCTTAACATACGAACCAACGGCAATGTCATCTCTTTTTGCTTGCCGTCGTTGTCGAACATATCAAACGTCACTTCACTGTTCTTCTTATCTATATCGATGTCTTTTGCATGAAGAATGCTGTAGCGATTTTTTAATGAGAAGGTCGCGTTCATCGCCATTCCAGAGATAGACACCACCTCTTTTCGGCCAACAACGGTCGCGTTCTCTTGCTCTTGTAAATAGTCATAACCTGCAAACACCAGCGCGTTATCCGCAAGGAAGGTTTTACCAATCAGCACTGGCGCAGAGAAGTGGCTTCTGTCGGTCAGGTTAACGTCGGTTTTTAGCTCTTGGTCTGCAATGGTGAGCGACATTTTTACGGTAGGGCGAAGCAAAGGCGTGCTGCTGGTGCGGCTGCGTATCATGCTGACACGCTCTAAAGGCGCTTCGATTAATACCATGTCTCCCGTCCGCGGGTTTTGAACCTTAAAAGACACCACAGCCTCATATTTCGCAAAGGTACTGCCATCCCAATCATCGTAATCAACATCGGAATTGTTCAACAGGTCTTCGGTTAACGCCGCCATCAACTCTTGGTCTTTGAGATTTTGGTAATCGGGATTAGAGCTCTTCACATGAATGTCTTCAGCATGCATAGAAGTGGTTTCCGCACCGGTATCAATTTTACCAATGAAAGGAACGTCTTTTAGCCCTTGAACGCTAGATAGGTACACGTTCTCAGTGCGACCTAATACCGACTTACCATCGAGTTCGTAAGTGGGATTTTGAGTGGTAGGTGAAGTGTCAGTAGCCAAAGTGTATTGTGAAAAAAGTAGAGTGCTTAAAAGAGTTAGAGCCAAAGGTATCTTTTTCATTAGTTGGTCCGTTGTGATCAGTTCACTAATAATACTGGCGTTTGCGCGAAGAATTCCCCCACCAGCAATGGTTCTCACATAACGTTAACGCTATGAGTTTTTAAATGACAAACCGATGACTTTGCGCTGCATTCGCTTATCGATTATTGACTAATGGATACCCAATAACCTTTTCAATGCTCGGTGTTCTATTGAAGAAATGAATACAAAAAAGGCCAACGACGAGCGCTGACCTTAGCTATTCAAAACACACCTGAAGCGAGTTTAACTTGCTAAAACACAAACGGTTCTAGATAAACATAGCACTAAAAAGTCCCGACTGTTTTCTTTGCACAGATAGCGCGAGCTTTTTCTGCGTCCTCACCTTTATTTTTGAGATAGCACTGTCGATAAGATTTGACGTAGCGCTCAAATAACACCTCGGCTTCAGGTTGTGGTTTAGAGAGCAGTTGGTTAACGAACTTTCTTGATCCAACCTCAAAATGCTGAGTATCGATTGGGCTATTCCAATCCCCTCCCCAGATCATAAATCCGTGATGGGCAAACAGCTCCACCACATCTTCAGCCATGCCGCGGCGTTCAATTTCATCACGAGCACGAAAACGAGTACGGTTCACATAACGAGTCGCAGATTGTGAAGGCTTTACCGTGATTCTTCCGTTGCTATCAAACTCTAAGAAAGGGTTTTGAACTGGGTTGATGTCGATTGCCACACCATAGGCATGTTTCGACCAACCTCCTCCGCCTGTAATAGGACGAGCGTTAAAGGCGCTGCTGTTGTTCGCATCCATTGAGGCGCTATCATCACCTCTGAATTCACGCATTAGGCGAGCGGAATGAAGAGGAAAATTGCGCTGTTTGAGCTCTGAAAAGATTTGTTCAACAGCAGGCGCAATAACATCAAGCACGATCATATTGCCCTGTTGCGTTTCCCCTTTGAAACTAATGAAATCGAAATCCACTTTGGATAGTCGCTCACAACCAACGGGCGCACCACTACTCAAGACATTGTTCTTTTTCATCATGTCGCATTGCCATTGAGATATAGGAGCGACTTGGGCATAACTCACTGCACTGAGCACAGTGGCCAGCAAGCCGACAATAAAACGTTTCATATCAAAGACTCAAAAATAGTAAGAGTGAAAAGTAGCAGAGTTGGAAAATAACATATTAAGCCAAGTTGAGCGCCCGCTTTGTTAGCGCGTTTTATCCCAATAGACAATCTCTCGAATTCGTCCATTCTGGTCGACATCCGCTTCTCCACCAACATCAGAAGGCTCAGGTAAGGTCGATAATTGCGGAGCGTAATAGGCAACCAACATAAGTACGAACGCATCGTAAATATCGTCTATCGCGACGTCTTTACGTTTAGTGTTTGAAATGGCCAACGACAAGCCGTCACACCATTGAGGGGCGAGTTGCTGAATAATAGAAAGCCGTTCTTCTTTGCCTTCTGGCATTCGTTTTGAAAACGTCAGCGGCTCGCCTTTCAAAGCTGCAAACACCACTTCAGGATGTGATTCCCTGATAGAAAGATTGGGATGAGTTTCAATGAGCTCATCAAGCTCGCGAATCTTGGGCACAATTCCCCAAGTCTGTTTAGAAAACTTCTTATCAAGCTGCTCCACATTGGCACTGCACGCCGCAATGTAATCGGTTTGGTAAACCGCCTCACGACACGGAACCGGAAACACCGAAGAACCACGTTTGCTGGTTAGAAAACGCCTTGCTGCTTTGTCACACAAGCGATCTGGAGTTTTTGCATCACTAAAACCAATAGGCATATCGATAAGCGCCGTTGAACCGATAAGATCACTCGCTAGCTCATCGAGGGTGTTTACCACTTTAAACGCAGGTATCTCATTGTCAGAGACAATCCAAGCGATCCAACCCGACTTGCAGCCATCAATTCCGATGTATTTCATTATGTTCTCGATGATTAGTTTGTTGAGGGTTATTTGGGATAACTAGCCCACTTAATGATCAGTGCCACTCACTAATCAGCAGTCTGCTTTTTACACCACGTACCTGCAAGCCCATTGCATCGAACACCTCTTCAAAGTCTCGACACTGCGCAGGGATGTTAGGTAACGAAAGCGCGGCTTCTGAAAAGAATTGTTGTTCAAAATGAGCCGAATCGTTCCAAGCGAGTTGCCACCACTCTAGAATCCTCGACTTAGACGAGCGCAGCTTTTCAGCCGTAGGAACTTTATCACTTTTACTTAAGTTCTCTTTGCTTGTAGTAGGAAAGAGGTTCCACTTATCGTTGTTTGGCCAGTAAGCGAAAGGCAAACAGTGATCAACGTGATACTCATTTTTTAATGATTTTCCACTCCACACGCTGACAATGTCGGCACGATCAGATCTAAGTTGCTCGACACGTTTACGCACATCGCGAGTATCATGGTTTTGATCGATCCATACCAAGCAGTCGTGATAAGTCTGTAGTGAAATGCTTCGCTGTCGGTTCAACTCGAAACGCTGCATCTCCATGACCCATTGATTCACCACCAGCGGTTCAATCCACGAGTGGTAGATTCTAAAGCACTCCCACAGGCTTTCATCGAGAGTAAAATAACCAAAACTTTCTAAGAACTCACTATCAATGACCAGTGATTCTCGGCTCTTCCGTCGTTTGTGAGGTGGGTATATATCGAATAGTCGGTTGTCTTTCGAGCCTTGATAAATGAAAGTCACAGGTCCTGATTTAATGGTGCTGATCGTTTGTGAAAATAGCTTTTGTAGAGCCTTGGCTTCATCGCCGAGAAACATAGCGCCTATCGCTAGATCATCAGCACTTAAGTGTTTGAGTTTATTCCAACCATCCTCTCTTACAAACCCAAGTCCCTTCGTTGTGTTGCTATTTTGCTGAATCCCAGCGCCTTCTATGTCGATATCAATCAGTCGCTTAAACTGCCTAACCCAATACAGAGCAACCAAGCCCACTGGTAGAGAAATTTTCCCATCAGTTCGATCAATCACAGCGCCTGAATGCGCATCAGCAATTCTCAGTAGAGTTCTCAACAAAGCCAACTTGTATGTGGCCGACTTGTTGTCATTCACAATAATGTGGCGCACCTTGTTCAAGTCACCGGAGCCATCGTCTGGTAGTGTCATCACCACGGTTTGCCACCACACCTCACTGCGGTTCAATGTATCTTGGCTATCATCAACATGACGAACCAACAAGGCGCTGTTTTTTGATAAACGCTCGAGCTCTTCAACCGAGACTTCATAGCCTTGTCGACTGTCTTGAAACTCCCCATGACGCAGAGTGATCACCAACTTGCCATTTGGAGCTAGCAAGTTAGACAACTTTCTAAATGCGCGCTCTCGATGAGACGGAGCGAGATGCATCCAAACCGCACTGACCAATATCAAGTCAAAACGCATTCCGAGGTTTTCAGTGCGGCTAAGCGAGGGAAGTGAATCATCAATCCAGGTAACACTTGGGCCTGTATATTTCGAGCCTTGTTCGCGTAATGAAGCACTTGGTTCTATCGCAATAACATCAGATCCGGCCTTGTGCATCCATAGCGCATCACGACCGCATCCAGCACCGACATCGAGTACTTTATCGCCCACTAAAGGCCAATAAGCTTGCCAGTTTTTATGCACCGTCTCGAAGGTCACTGAGTTGTACTGCTGGCAAAGTGTGTGAGCATTTTTATCGTAAAAAGGAATCGATGAGGACATATGCGCTATTGGAGTAAGGAGTCTATCTCAATAGTAATGGGGAGCTTAGGCGATTGCTAGCAGCTCATGTAAGTTCAGCCACACCAATCAGCATTTATCGTTAGTGACTGTTTTATATCAATATCCACCTAATGAGTTCATCAGGCTAGTCACACCTCGAATTGATCTCGTCAGAAAAACAAAAACAAACAAGGTGCAAGCTGACGTGCGAACAGAGATAATTGTTTGAAGATGATTAACTCGCCTCAAGCACCTAGCCGATAAAGACTAATGAACACATACTCACACATAGACACCCCGTTCAACCTGCGCCACACCTGTTGGTTTTGTGGTGAACCTTCCAGTAACCTTGTTGAATTCCCTAAGACAGCGCAGGCTGTTGCCAAGATAGGCCATTCACCGATAGCACTGCCGGCTTGTAATGAGTGTGCGAGAATTAACTATTCAAAGAATCTAACCTCAATTTGGTCAGTGCGCGATCAGATAAAACACACTCTGATAGACAAGTACGCTAAGCACCTTGGCATCGGCGAGAACTGGACGGAGCAAGAGCTTATTGATTCTGATTTCTCGGGTTCGACGCTCGGTGGGTTTGGGCGCAGCGCTTGGAAGATGTATCAAATCGCCAAACAACGCGTCGATTATAAAGGCTGGCCTTTGTCGGTTGATGACATCCCACTTGAGGTATACGACGAAACCAGTGGCTTTGAGTTTGACGGTACTCGTTATGCCTCAATCAATTCATGTATCGACTATTTCACCAAGGCAGCAGGCGTAGACAAAGAGCTGTTGTCGCAGCTTGTCGACATCGTTTCATCAGAAAGGTTTAGCTACGCACTGCGAATCACCAAGCTGAACAAGAATGTCTCTAATACCAAGCGCTCGGAGATCGTCGAAGAGGTACTACAACAAGAGTCTGAACAAGAAGAGATACTGCTTGAGCAAGCTAATTCAATGTTTAACCCAAACGTCGAAGAGGTGAATATTTCAGGCTCAATAGCGCCTGTATTTGCCATTCAGTGGGCGCTGGCTAACAAGGTTAAAGATTTAGCCCACCTTTGTGCTCTCGAAGATGAGTATTTTGACTATTTCGAGCACCTCGGCGGCCCTGCAGCTTTCATGTCCTATAACGGCCTACAACTCTATTTAGAGTCGCGTCAAGATCCTGAATGGGTAGAAGAGTTGGATCCAAATAAACAGTATTGGTGAACATGCCTCGCTACTGGTGAACACGTGTAAGCTCGATAATCGTGTCAAACACCCATTGTTAGTCATTGTTTTATATAAAGATCTAAAAACAGAACCCTATAACAGTTAATTGTTGCAATTCGGTTAAATAGAGTGAAAACTTCAAGCATCTAAAACTATTTAATCACTGCCATCTGCGGTGAGTAAGGAGTGAATTGTGCTTGCTGTTCTTCGTATTATTTTGGCTACGGTGTTTATTATTTTCACCACTCTATGTGCTTTTGTTTACTGCTTGTTTAGCCCCAAGAACCCCAAGCATGTGTACGTTTTCTGTCGTTGGTTCAACCAACTCCAAAAGATCATCGGTGTAAAACTGGTGCAACGCGGCCTAGACAATGCCCCGACACCAGAAAACAGCGTCTACATCTCTAACCACCAAAGCATATTGGATTTTGTGACCGATCCAGGAATGCTAAGACCACGCACCGTTTCATTGGGCAAGCGCGATTTGTTGTACGTGCCTTTCTTTGGCCTGCTGTATTGGATCACCGGTAACATCATGATTAACCGCGAAGATAAGTCCAAAGCACGCGATACCATCAAGCAAGTGGCGGAAGCGATTCATCAGAGAGATCTGTCTGTTTGGGTTTACCCGGAAGGAACCCGTAGTAAAGGGCGTGGACTATTGCCATTCAAAACGGGCGCTTTCCGAATGGCAATCGAAGCTGGTGTGCCTATCACCCCGATGTGTACCAGCACCACGCACAATAAGATCGACTTTAATCGTGCCAATAATGGCATTGTGATCACCGAGATGTTGGAACCTATCGATGTATCCGGATACAAGCTTAGCGATGCGAGAGAGTTGGCCAATCGCTGTCACGCACTCATGGCAGAGAAAATAGCAGAGCTTGATGCCGAAGTGGCTCGTTTAGAGGCGCAGCAAAAAACAGAGTTGGATTCAGATCGTTCTTCTACGAACTAACTCGCAACGAAACCACTGAGTCATCGCTCAGTTACTTAAAAAGACACTCAACGATCGCAACTCTCATTGTTCTTGTTTTACTTGCTGGCGCTTATCCGCAAAATAAAAACAGGCGTTAACGGCTTTATAGAGCAATGGGAGTAAACGATGGAAGTGATTCACCATGGCGGCAAACATACTGTCACAGGATCTTGTCACGAGCTAAGAGATTCAGGCCAAGCGGTGCTCATCGATTGTGGCCTTTTTCAAGGTTTAGATCTTCAAGGTAAAAAGCTTCAAGGAGAAGATGCACGCCCTCTTGATATTGAATTTGAAACATCCCACCTCAACGCTCTGCTGCTGACCCATACTCACATTGATCATATTGGCCGATTACCTTGGTTACTCGCCAGTGGGTTTAACCAACCGATTTATTGCACGCAAGCCACCGCTGAACTTGCCCCTTTAATGATTGAGGATGGCTTAAAGCTGCAAGGACTCAGCAATAAACAGTCGAAGCTGATACTCAAAAAGATTCATTCGTTAATTGCTCCCAAGCCTTACGGGGAATGGTTTCCAATCACGTCTAAACAGCAAAACAACGGAAAGGATCATGATAGGCCAAATACTCTGTATGCTCGCTTTCAACCTGCGGGGCACATCTTAGGTTCTGCCTATATCGAGATTAAGTTACCCAACCAAGAGGTGGTAGTCTTCTCTGGCGATTTAGGCCCAAGTAACACACCACTACTGCCAGATCCTAAGCCACCACGACAAGCCGATTACCTATTTATCGAATCAACTTACGGCACCAGTAAACATGACGATATTGCAACGAGATCGGAGCGCTTGAAGGCGATCATTGATCGTTCGCTGCTTGATGGTGGCGTTATTTTAATTCCGGCTTTTAGCATCGGCAGAACACAAGAACTGCTGTTTGATATCGAAAATCTGATCTTTGAGCATCAACTCAGCGGCGATATTCCTATTATTCTCGACTCACCTATGGCAGATAAAGTAACGCGATCCTACCGACGCTTTAAAGAGTTGTGGGGACAAGAAGCAAAGCAGCGCCTTGAACTGAAACGTCACCCACTCGCTTTTGAGCAATGCATTACTGTTGATGGGCATAGAATGCACAAGAAAATCGTTAACCGCCTCAAGTCGACAGGTGAACCCGCAATTGTGGTCGCAGCTTCTGGAATGTGTCAGGGCGGCAGGATAATGAACTACTTATCCACCTTACTTCCCGATAAACGAACCGATGTGATTTTAGCAGGCTATCAAGCTCACGGAACGCTCGGGCGAGAGCTACAACAAGGAGAAAAACAGGTTTCCATCGATAACCAACACGTTGAGGTGAAGGCTCAGATCCATAGTATGTCTGGCTACTCTGCTCATGCTGATAAAGATGATCTCAATCGATTTATAGAAGAAATAACCGTGCCACCCAAAGAGGTACATTTGATTCACGGAGATCCAAACACTCAGTCTGAGTTCGCTCAAGCTTTGGTTGGAAAAGGATTTAAAGTCGTTTAAAACAGGCGATTGATTCACGATTTCTGATTGCGGTAATCCTTACGGAAAGTTCTAAAAATCACTACTGACATTTTAAATAATACCTCCCCTTAAACCTGCCTAATTTCACTATATCGGTGATATATTCTTGCGTCTTTACCGTCGTAATGTGTTAACAGTCATTAGTACTGAACAACGTTTCCTCTCATTTTTCTTCTATTTTCCCTTCTGACACATATTGTGAGTTTCGAAAATTTGTATTAATCACTATTTATTCACTTTACAAACCGACACTAAAAACAACTAATTGCATATCAATTTTAATGGAACGATTATCAAATTAGCACTAAGCGTTAACAACCTCCCCCCTGTAACATGCTTTATGTCACAGTAATCCTAATAGGCAGTTAAATAATTTAACACTCGGGTTACAAGTGAAGTATTGTGTTGTTCGAAAAACAATCATAAGCAAAACTAACAGGGAAAATACTCATGCAGTCATTCGTTGATTTTTTGAATGGAATAATCTGGAGCCCAGTACTTATCTACCTATGTTTAGGTGCAGGTTTGTTCTACTCCATCATGACTCGATTTGTTCAAATCCGTCACTTCTTTGAAATGTGGCGCTTGCTACTATCGGGTAAAAGCTCATCAAAAGGCATCTCGTCTTTCCAAGCTCTAGCCGTTTCGCTATCTGGCCGTGTAGGTACAGGTAACATTGCTGGTGTTGCTGCCGCTATCGGTTTCGGTGGCCCAGGTGCAGTATTCTGGATGTGGGTTGTAGCCTTCTTTGGCGCCGCGACTGCTTATGCAGAATCTACGCTAGCGCAAATCTACAAAGAAGAAGACGAAGGCCAGTTCCGTGGTGGTCCGGCTTACTACATTGAAAAAGCAATGGGTCAGAAGTGGTACGCATGGATCTTCGCAATCGCGACTATTTTTGCATGTGGTATTTTGCTTCCAGGTGTTCAGTCAAACAGTATTGGTAATGCTGTAGAAGCTGCATTTGGTTCAGGTGACATGATTGAAACAGCTGTCGGTACATTCAGTTTCGCTAAAATTTTCACCGGTACTGTTGTTGCTATCATCCTTGCTTTCATCATCTTTGGTGGTGTTAAACGTATTGCGAACTTCACACAGATCGTTGTTCCTTTCATGGCATTGGCTTACATCATCATCGCGTTCGTTATCATTCTGCTAAACATCAGCCAAGTGCCAACTGTTTTCGCAATGATTGTTGGTGATGCATTCACACCTATGGCAGGCTTCGGTGCTGCAATTGGTTGGGGTGTTAAGCGTGGTGTTTACTCAAACGAAGCAGGTCAAGGTACTGGTCCTCACGCGGCAGCGGCTGCAAGTGTTGATCACCCAGCTCAGCAAGGTTTAGTACAAGCGTTCTCTATCTACATCGATACACTTCTAGTATGTTCAGCTACAGCGTTCATGATCATCATCACTGGTGCTTACAACGTTCACGGCGGTGCTGAGGGTGTATTCCTTGTTCAGAACCTAGCAGCAAACGTTGGTGCGAATGGTCCTGTATTTACACAGCTTGCTATTGAAAGTGCACTACCAGGCATTGGTAAGCCATTCATCGCATTTGCTCTGTTCTTCTTCGCATTTACAACGATTCTTGCTTACTACTACATTGCAGAAACGAATATTGCTTACCTACGTCGTACCATCAAGATCCCTGGCATGATGTTCGTACTTAAGCTTGTTCTTATCACTGCCGTTTTCTATGGCACAGTTAAAACAGCGAACCTTGCATGGGCAATGGGTGATGTTGGTGTTGGCTTGATGGCATGGTTAAACATCGTTGGTATTCTGATCATCTTCTTCATGTCTAAGCCTGCGCTTAAAGCTCTAGCTGACTACGAAGAACAGCAGAAACAAGGCGTAACTGAGTACACATTCAACCCTGTAAAACTAGGCATTAAAGGTGCAACTTACTGGGAAGAGAAGTACAAGCGTAAAACAGGCAAGTCTCCAGAAGCAGAAGCTGCAGACACTAAACCTGTAGAGCAACCTTCAGCTTAAGCTTTCCTTAGCAAATAGATCGCTTTAACAAATAGTGCTATTAATAACGCATAAAAAAGGGGTTAGCTATTTCGGCTAACCCCTTTTGTTTTATTCATAACCAATAAATGGCTTATAACAAACTAACTGTTCCCGAGTTAGAGTATTAAGCAGCGATTTCTTGTGTTGCCATTTGAGGCGCTTTCTTCTCACCGATAGGCAGTACTGTGCGGCCGTATTCGTTGTTGATTACTTGTGCCATTGCAAAGTAGATAGCTGAAGCGCCACAGAAGATACCTTCAAAACCAGCGATAGTGCCGATTAGTTCGCTGCCAGTGAAATCACGAGCTGCAAGTAGGAAGAACAAGATAGTTAGTGAACCGAATACTACTTGCTTCGCCACTGGGTAGCATAGAGAGCCGATGAACATGAAGCCTGTGAAGATGCCCCATAGTAGTAGGTACCAACCCATGAATGCTGCAGGGCTTGCAGGTAGGCCCATGTAAGGCATCACGATTAAACCAACCAAAGACAACCAGAATAGGCCGTAAGAAGTAAACGCAGTTGTACCGAACGTGTCACCACGTTTGAAACACATTGTGCCCACGATAACTTGGCTCAAACCACCGTAAAAAATACCCATAGCAAGAATCATTGAATCGATTGGAAAGAAACCTGCGTTGTGGATATTAAGAAGAATAGTGGTCATACCGAAACCCATTAAGCCTAGTGGCGCTGGGTTAGCTAGTTTGGTCGACATTGCGAATTTACCTTATTAAAGTGGTTGATTAAAAAAAAGCGATAAAAATTATCAGAAAATTTTAATCTATAAACCGTACAACTAGGTAATCCAGTTATCGAAAACTAAGATTGTGTAAATGATCTTATGGAAAATAGGTTTCATAATGAATCTATTCAATTCACCGAAACTATCAATAAACAGGTTCCCTATCACGTTCGTTCCTCACTGTAAGGAATGACGAGTGAGGTAAGTGTTGAGGCCATGAGACAAAGCCTGGTGCTACGTCACTCTAGAATCGAGGGACGGGATATCTGGAATCTACTCTTCGATATGAGCACTTGCGGCACACAAGAGCCCTCTGTCACGTTCGTTA
Source organism: Vibrio sp. 10N.286.52.C3 (assembly GCF_041468865.1). Taxonomy (NCBI): domain Bacteria; kingdom Pseudomonadati; phylum Pseudomonadota; class Gammaproteobacteria; order Vibrionales; family Vibrionaceae; genus Vibrio; species Vibrio sp. 10N.286.52.C3. The sequence goes on from NZ_JBFRJM010000054.1 coordinate 103,081, forward strand.
CTTACTGTGGGGAATGACGAGTTTTTTTTAGGTACGATAAACGAGATGGGGATGCGAAAAGAGTCTTTAGATTTGAGTAAGCGCCCCCTTAATAGCAAACGTAGGCAACAGATGGCGAGCTTTTCGTTACTCGTTTACTCGCATCCCGTATCTACTCACTCACCTGTTATCTTAAATTATGCTTGTTGAGCTTTAGACTCAGACACTTGAGATTGAACGTCTGAAGAAGCGTTTTTACTCGCATCGCGCTTGGCTAACAACGTCACGACAATCAACTGAGCAACAAGAGCACCTAACACAACCAATGCACTTCCCGTAAAGCCTGCGACTACAAAACTAATCAGAGCAATAGAGCCGTTCATCAATGCGTAAGGAAGCTGCGTCTTAAAGTGTTCAAACTGATCACACCCTGCCCCGGTTGAAGAAAGAATCGTGGTTTCAGAAATCGGTGAGCAATGGTCACCAAACAAGCCACCAGACAACACAGCGCCAATTGCGACGAGAAGGGGAGCATCTATCGCAATCGCGGTTGGAATAACCAATGGCATCATTATCGCGAAGGTTCCCCACGACGATCCCGTTGCGAATGAAATGATAGCCGATAATAAAAACGCGACCGCAGGTACTAACCAATATGGAAAGCCGCTCTGTGCTTGCTCAGCAATATAAGCTGCCGCACCCAACTCTTTACCAACGGTGCTTAATGCCCAAGCCAATACCAAGATGATCGCGACTGGCATCATGTTTCCCATGCCTTTTAAGTACACAGAAACACCATCAGACAACTTTCTTACACCGTAGTAAGCCATTAACGAAATTAATGTAATCGCCGCAAAGAAATAAGCCGATGATAACGCCGCTCTAAATGATGAACCTGCGACCTTTTGGAACGGGAAACCTTGTGGTACCAGCATGGCACACAACACCACCAGCATCACTAACAATGGTGCCCAGACAAAAGATGCCTTTGCATTTTTATGCGAGAACGGATTTAGTGATTCGTTATTCACGCCAGAGTTAATTCCCGCCTGGCAATCACGCTCAGCTTTTGCCATTGGCCCAAAATCTAAACCTTTAACGGACACGAGCGGAACGATGAAAATCGCGAGGAATGCGTAGAACTGAAAAGGAATCGCACCGATGAACGCATCCCAATCAGACATATTGACATTCAACGCCGTAAACTCTTTCTGAATCAGGCTCATGATATACACGCCCCACCCGATAAAAGGGATAAGGATCGCGACGGGTGATGATGTAGAGTCGATGATGAATGCCAACTTCTGTCTAGAAAGTTTCAGTTTATCGAAAAGAGGGCGAAAGACAGGACCAACAATCAACGGAGTACCTAAGTCAGAGAAAAATATCACGATTCCTCCAAACCACGCAGACAATTGAGCTTGGCACTTGTTGCTTACCCACTCCGTCACTCGCTTAGCAAACGCAACACCACCACCCGACTTTTCCATCAAAGCGACAAAACCACCGATGAACACCAACAGCATAATCACGCCAGCGTTGTAGCTATCTGTAAGCTGAGGGACTAGGTAACCTTTAACCATGGTACCAAACGTATCAAGCGGGTTAAGTTCGCTAAACATGCCAGTCAGCATTGCAACACCACTCAGCACACCAGCAAAAAGGCCTATCACCACATTCCTTGTCGCCAATGACAACACCAAAGTAATCACAATGGGGATGAGTGACGTGATATCTGTCTGTTCCATAGGTACACCTTAACCCTAAAATAAAAGAATAAATATAAATTAAATTTGAATATAAATTCACAAACATCATTTGTACAGAACTTTATCCTCTAACTGGATAATTAGTCTTTAAATGCGCTTCAACATAGCCAAATAGACCAATCACCCTGCTTAAATAGCCAAGTTCGAAACGGAAAAAAGCCGAAAGTAGAAACTTTCGGCTTTTGATTATTTATATCGCTATGGTCGTACTACTGAGCTCGTAACTTAGGCCACCTCTTCAGTATTCAGACTATCAATTACAGCTGATTTCATCCCAGAACCAATTCGATTGAACTGGGCTTTCCCAAACACCTGGGCCGTTTTTAGCCACGAAGCACTTGCCGTTATGCGTCACTTTGTCGCCATTACTCACTTGGCTAACGCCCGCTTGCCACGTGATAAACACAGATGGGTCAACAACGACAGGTGACTCGGTAACTGGCGGTTCAACTGGTGTTGGGTCTACCGGAGCAGGATCAACAGGCGATGGATCTGTCACTACCGGTGGTGCTGGCTCTCCAGCAATCAATTTCCAAGGGCCGCCATTGGTAGGGTCATCCCCTTGTGTCCACCATTTCGCTTCATAGGTTGCACCGTTGTGAGTCACTTGGTCACCCGCGTTGTAAACCTTGGTCGCACTCCAACCATTACCACCCGGATCAGTACCAGGATCTACCGGATCCAGCTTATCGACCACTTTCACTTCAGGCCAACTCGCATGAGAACCATAAAAGTTGGTCACACACTTCTCGTAATCGCCAGCCACCAGTGCGGAATAAGCAGTTTGAAAGCCCACTAGCTCACACTCAAATGAATACCCTTCTGGGCGGTCTGCGTAGTATTTCCAGTTACCATCCCAGTTGGTGTACAACACATCCGTTGCTCCGTTGAGATTCAAGCTTCCGTAAGGCGTTTGCTGCCAACATGTATTGGCTTCATCGGCTTCTACAGGAATCTGATAGTGCGCGGCTAACCCTTCCCAGTAACGAATACGGTTAACGGGTTGGCCTTTGTCTTTGTTCTGCTCGCCACATTCAATACCACCATTGATCACGTTGATTGTGGTACCAAAGCCATAGCCAATACCCGCATCCAATTCACGTTGAGATGGTGTCCATGTTCGGTCAATTACATGCAGCATTGCCGGTTTAGGCGCTTGTGGTGTTAAAAAGAACCAGATAGCAGACGCTAAGTTCAACCAAGAATCCGCCACTAAGCCCGGATTGTTGAGAAGCACCGTCGCATCGCCATCGAACATCACTTCAGAGAACGCGCCGTAATTAAAATGGTAAGAAAGCTGTTTAGCACCACGTCCGAAGTAACCCTGCCCCGCAGCACATGGCCAACGGGCATTCTGCCAATCATTCTGACCACAACCTGTGGTGTAACCTTCTTGGCCTTCAGACCAACCCATTTCGCGAACATGCACCAGCGCTTGCTGCCACTCTTCTAGAGCTAATGGATTATCAGAGGTGTTGCCTATCGCGATGTGCCCACCCGTCTCTTGTGAAAAGTGAGCAAAGGCCGTGATGATGGATTTCTTACAGATGGCATCGGAGTCACGGCCATCGGTGTACTCTCCACAGAACGCTGGGAATTTACCGATCGCACGTAAGAAGCGAGTGTAGGTGTATTCTGGCGCTGCCATCTGAGTGAGGAAGTCCCATTCAGATTGAGGGAACACGCGCTCTACACGCTTTATGTTTTCAGGATTCGAGGGGGAACCGGGTTCAATCGCTTCAACGATTGTATTCGGGCGAGTTTGAAGGGCCTGTGACCAGATCGCATACATAGGATCGGATGTTTTCGCTTGTTCAGCAGCTTGTAGAGCCGACTTTTCAACAAGGTAACCATTCGGGTTTTGCGGATCAGGTTGAATGTTCAAAGACGCATGACTTTGCGCTGCTAATGTGCAGCCCAGTACTGTCGCCAAATATTTGATTTTTAACATGATGGATTCTCTTATCTGTCCTTAATAAGTCCATCAAAGAGTATGCTTCACATGTGGAATGGCCTAGCTGTAGCTGTGTGAATTTATAAAAAGTGCGAGTGATCTTTTTGATACATGGCTCAGCACAACAAAGCGTCTCATGGTTTCTTGAGCTGATATCTAGTTTCCAACTCATTTGGTTTCTAGTTATTGTTCATTTGATTTCGAGGTATTGCTCATAAGCCTTTAATGTAATGAATCAATATAATCAATCGAAAAGAAAAAAGCCCCGAACTGAGTTCGAGGCTTAAGATCTTAATCAAAGCTGGTTAAATCTCTAAGAGATTATTCCCACTCGATAGTTGCTGGTGGCTTACCAGAAATATCGTAAACAACACGTGAAATGCCGTTAACTTCGTTGATAATACGGTTAGAAACCTTACCTAGGAAGTCGTATGGTAGGTGTGCCCAGTGAGCAGTCATGAAGTCGATAGTTTCTACGGCACGTAGAGATACAACCCAATCGTACTTACGGCCATCGCCCATTACGCCAACTGAACGTACTGGTAGGAATACCGTGAATGCTTGAGATACTTTGTGGTAAAGGTCAGCAGCGTGAAGCTCTTCAATGAAAATAGCATCTGCGCGACGCAGTAGATCACAGTACTCTTTCTTGATTTCGCCAAGAACACGAACACCTAGACCAGGACCCGGGAATGGGTGGCGGTAAAGCATGTTGTATGGAAGACCAAGCTCAAGGCCGATCTTACGTACTTCATCTTTAAACAGCTCACGTAGAGGTTCAACAAGACCCATTTCCATATCATCAGGAAGGCCACCAACGTTGTGGTGAGATTTGATTACGTGTGCTTTACCTGTCTTAGATGCTGCAGACTCGATTACGTCTGGGTAGATAGTACCCTGAGCAAGCCATTTAGCATTAGATAGTTTCTTAGACTCTTCATCGAAGATATCTACGAATACGTGACCGATGATTTTACGCTTAGCTTCTGGTTCAGCTTCGCCTTCCAGAGCTTTAAGGAAACGATCTTCTGCATCGACTTTGATGATGTTTAGGCCGAACTGGTCACCAAACATATCCATAACTTGCTCAGCTTCGTTTAGACGAAGAAGGCCGTTATCAACAAATACACATGTTAGTTTGTCGCCGATAGCGCGGTGAGCAAGCATCGCAACTACAGATGAATCAACACCACCAGAAAGACCAAGGATAACTTCGTCGTCACCTACTTGTTCTTTAATACGTGCAACTGCATCTTCAATGATTGAAGCTGAAGTCCACAGACCTTCACAACCACATACGTTAAGAACGAAGTTCTCAAGCATTTTCAGGCCGTTTTTAGTGTGTGTTACTTCTGGGTGGAATTGAACACCGAAGTACTTCTTCTCTTCGTTTGCCATTGCAGCGTATGGGCAAGTGTCTGTTTCAGCGATCTTTGTGAAATCAGCTGGAATCTCAACTACTTTGTCGCCGTGGCTCATCCAAACATCTTGAGTAGACTCAAGGTCAGCGAAAAGTGCAGATTCGCCAGTCACTTGTACCGCTGCGTAGCCGAACTCGCGCTCAGTAGACGTTGCTACTTTACCGCCAAGTTGCTCAGCCATAGTTTGCATGCCGTAGCAGATACCGAATACAGGAACACCTGAATCAAATACGTACTGAGGTGCACGTGGAGAGTTCTCCTCCGTTACACTTTCAGGACCACCAGATAGGATGATGCCGTCTGGATTGAATTCACGAATATCCGCTTCTTCTACGTCCCAGCTCCAAAGTTCACAGTAAACACCGATCTCACGAATACGACGAGCTACTAGCTGTGTGTATTGAGAACCGAAGTCTAGAATTAGAATACGTTGGTCATGAATATTTTTAGTCATTGTAAGCAGTCTTATTGGCTATGTGATAAAACGGAGGTGAGTTTACTCACCTCTGATTAACTCTTCAAGAAATAAAGCAAACGTTTTCGTTAGATATCTTTAACCACGTGTTTTGAGACAATCGGACTTTTAACAAAACAGGCGGTAGATATAATACCAATCACAGTAAGTAAGTGTTCAGGAATAGCGTAGGAAAAAAGCCTGAGAACGAGGCAGCTCTATTCGACAAAGAGTTCTGATAAGTAGTTATTCTACAATCAAAAATTCTAACGAAGTTATCGAGGTTTTTAACAAGCTAGGATGACCAGTTATTTACTACGATTGGTATATTAATGTGCCGACTAAATCAGCACATTATTCAAACGTTTGGACGTATTATTAACCTAAACGGTAGTTAGGTGCTTCTTTCGTGATTTGAACATCGTGTACGTGAGATTCTTTCATGCCCGCACCAGAGATACGAACAAACTCAGCTTTAGTACGCATGTCTTCAACAGTTGCAGAACCCGTTAGGCCCATGCTTGAGCGTAGACCGCCCATCTGTTGGTGAACGATCTCTTTTAGACGACCTTTGTATGCGATACGACCTTCAATACCTTCTGGAACAAGCTTGTCTGCAGCGTTGTCAGATTGGAAGTAACGGTCAGAAGAGCCTTGAGACATAGCGCCAAGAGAACCCATACCACGGTAAGACTTGTAAGAACGACCGTTGTAAAGGATAACTTCACCCGGTGCTTCTTCAGTACCAGCGAACATTGAACCAACCATCACACAAGATGCGCCAGCAACGATAGCTTTACAGATATCGCCAGAGAAGCGGATACCGCCATCTGCGATTACTGGAATACCGTATTCGTTAGCCACTTCCGCTGCGTCTGCGATGGCTGTTACTTGAGGAACACCAACACCAGTAACGATACGAGTCGTACAGATTGAACCTGGGCCGATACCAACTTTAACCGCACTAACACCAGCTTCGATAAGAGCACGAGCACCAGCGCCAGTTGCTACGTTACCACCGATGATTTGTAGATCAGGGTATGCAGCGCGAGTTTCGCGGATACGGTTAAGTACGCCTTCAGAGTGACCGTGTGAAGAGTCGATAAGTAGAACGTCTACGCCAGCTTCAACTAGAGCAGCAACGCGCTCTTCGTTACCAGCGCCAGCACCAACAGCTGCACCTACACGTAGGCTGCCGCGCTCATCTTTACATGCGTTTGGTTTACGTTCTGCTTTGTGGAAATCTTTTGCAGTGATCATTCCAGTCAGTTGGAAGTCATCATTTACAACAAGAACTTTTTCAACACGCGCTTCGTGCATTTTCTCTTGAACTTCTTCACGAGTTGCACCTTCTTTAACAGAAGCAAGGCGAGCTTTAGGCGTCATTACTACATCAACTTTCTTAGAAAGGTCAGTAACAAAGCGAACGTCACGGCCAGTAATGATACCAACCAATTCGTTTGTTTCAGTAACAACAGGGAAACCGGCGAAGCCGTGTTTTTGAGTAAGGGCTACAACATCAGCGATTGTCGCGTCAGGGCTTACAGTTACTGGGTGAGAAACCACACCAGCTTCGTAAATTTTAACCTGGCGAACCATTTCAGCTTGCTGCTCGATTGACATATTCTTATGAATAAAGCCAATACCACCTTCTTGCGCAAGGGCAATTGCTAGGCGTGCTTCCGTAACAGTATCCATCGATGCAGAGATCATTGGGATGTTTAAAGAAATGTTTTTCGTTAACTGAGTGCGAAGATCAGCTGTGTTCGGAAGAACGGTTGAGTGTGCTGGGACGAGTAAAACGTCATCAAAAGTTAAAGCTTCTTTTGCGATTCGTAGCATTTGCAATATCTCACAACAAAGGTGTTAAAAGGAGTAAACCCAACTTTATCGTTTCGCATAATAAAGTGATTTGGATTTGATATTGCAGACGGATTATACGCACGGCGAAATCGCTTGGCTACACATTTTTGTATTTTTAATTTGCATTTACCCCCTTGCTATGTATTATATTGCCGCTATCTTCCATACTCACGCCCTGTGAGATTCCAAGAAAGACCTTCCTTCAAGGAAAGATAGTGCTTCTATGACTAATCCAAACATCTTTACTGTTTCTCGCCTCAACTCAGAGGTTCGTCTCCTATTAGAAAACGAAATGGGAATAGTCTGGCTCGTTGGTGAAATCTCAAACTTCTCTGCACCTGTCTCTGGTCACTGGTACCTCACGCTAAAAGACTCTCGCGCTCAAGTTAAATGCGCCATGTTTCGTGGCAATAACCGCCGTGTGACCTTTAAGCCTCAGAACGGCAATCAAGTTTTAGTCAAAGCTCGCCTATCTCTTTACGAGCCACGCGGTGACTACCAACTGATCATCGAAAGCATGCAGCCAGAGGGTGACGGTAAACTTCAGCAAGAATTTGAAAAGCTGAAGATGAACCTTGCCGCAGAAGGACTGTTTGCTCAATCAAGTAAGCAAGCTCTTCCTGAACACCCAAAACGTGTTGGCGTTATCACATCTAAAACCGGTGCAGCGCTGTTTGATATTCTTGATGTACTAAAAAGGCGCGATCCTTCGCTACCGGTTGTGGTTTACCCGACCATGGTTCAAGGCGAAGAGGCGGCGATTCAGATTGCCCAAGCGATTGGACGCGCTAACGAACGCAATGAATGTGATGTGTTAATCGTCGGCCGTGGTGGCGGCTCACTGGAAGACCTATGGTGCTTCAATAACGAGATCGTAGCTCGCACAATCGCAGCAAGCCAAATCCCGATTATCAGCGCCGTTGGCCACGAAGTGGATGTCACTATCGCTGATTTCGTTGCCGATATGCGTGCCCCAACGCCATCAGCTGCCGCAGAATTGGTTAGCCGTGATAACAGTCATAAAGAACAAGCTTTCGCGTCTAAACGTGCTCGCTTAGTCAGTGCGATTCGTCATGTGTTAATCAAACAGGCGCAATCAACTCAAACGTTGAAATACCGCTTAGAGAAGCAACACCCTAGCTACCAACTTCAAAAGCAGAGTCAGCAGCTTGATGACCTAGATATGCGTTTGCGTCGTGGTATGACTCAATACCTAAAACAGCATGCACAGCGTGTTGAACGTAAACAGCACCAGCTTCAATTGAACTCGCCAGTGAAACGCCTTGGCGAACAGAAACTGCATCTGCAACGTTCAGAGCAAAAGCTATTGGATGCAATGGACAAGACATTACTAACCACTCGCCACCAGCTCGCTATGGCTGCAGAGAAGTTAGAGACCGTTAGTCCACTGGCAACCCTAAAGCGTGGCTACAGCATTACTCATTCAGAATCGAGCAAGACGGTATCATCGATTAACGATGTCGAAGTCGGTGAAGTGATCACCACTCAAGTTGAAGACGGTGTGATTGAGTCGCAAGTGACCACAAGAGTGACTAAGAGCGAGCTTTAAGTTCGACCTAACGTTTCAAACCAGAAAGCCCTATCGATAATCGACAGGGCTTTTTAGTATCTAACGCTTTCAAAAAACTAACCTATTCCAACCCTACTCAGTAGTAGAAGGCTCCTTCATGGTTAGCATCCCTTCAGTCACAATAAAGTTGATGATGAAGTCTAGCCCTTGGCTCTCTTTGAGATTGGTGAACACGTATGGCTTGGTTGGACGCATGCGTTGTGTGTCTAGCTCCATCACCTCAAGTGACGCACCCACATATGGTGCTAAATCGATCTTATTGATAACCAGCAGATCAGAACGCGTAATACCCGGACCACCTTTACGTGGGATCTTCTCCCCCTCCGCTACATCAATCACGTAGATGGTAAGATCGGCTAATTCAGGGCTGAACGTCGCACTCAAGTTATCACCGCCACTTTCGACGAATACCACATCGAGGTTCTTATGCAGCTTGGCAAGCTCTTCTACCGCAGCTAAGTTCATCGACGCATCTTCACGGATCGCCGTGTGCGGACAGCCACCCGTTTCAACACCAATAATACGATCTGGTTCTAGAGCCTCTGCTCGCGTAAGTATCTTGGCATCTTCTTGAGTGTAGATGTCGTTGGTTACCACTGCGATATTGAGCTTGTCGCGAATCGCTTTACAAAGCACTTCTAATAGCGCTGTTTTACCAGACCCTACCGGGCCGCCAATACCAATTCGAAGTGGTTGCTTATAACTTTCCATTGTCTACTTCCTTATATTCTTTTTGCTACATCGTTCGCGCTAACCGCTACGAACGAAATAGTCGTGTGTATTGTGTTTCGTGCAATGAACTCGCTAATGCCATCGAAGGCGAAAAGCTGCCTATCATCCAATCTTCTATCGTGCGGGCCTTTTCGATCACCTCAGGAAAGGTGTTGGTGATATTAATCAATGCCAACTGACCATCGGTTTGACCTAAAGGCACTAACTTGACCCCTGCGGTAACGATGTTTTCAAGCCAACTCCATAAATAACCCTGCTTGAGGCTCTCTAAATCAATACCCCAATGCTGAGCCGCCATACACATGCCCAACAATTGGTTTGGATGACTATCAACAGAATCCACCAGCGAAATATCGATATCCAAGCGCTTCAACAAGGTGTTCAATGCATGCCCACGCTGCTTTTCTTCCGCTCGCAATTCACTGGTTTCACGGCTTGAGTATAAGTAGTTACACCAATGCTCAATCTCATCGATTTCACCCTTTTCTAGCGCGTGATAAAGACGCTCTAAGATAGGTAATTCCAAAGTTGCGACACTGGAACTGACGATGGTATTAAGCCACTGTTCCATGCTGTTGCGATCGGTCACCCACCCCGCTTCAACCGCTAACTCTAAGCCTTGCGAATAAGTGAACCCACCAATCGGCAACGATGGACTGATCAATTGAAACAGACGATAGACGGCTACATTTTCTGTTGTGGTCATAATCGTGCCCTCAGTCTTCCAGAATCAAATAAGTTCGAGAGCCTACGCGCCTAACAGCAATAGTGCGCTTGCTGAAGCCACGCCGACTGACAACCATTTAGAGTAAACCGCGCGGCCAACAAAAGTACCGATAACCATCAGAGCCAAAGCACTGATACTCATGCCTGTTGCGAACTGAGTCAGGTTGCTCGCGGCTTCAACGCCGTGTGCGTAACCATGGAAAAACAACATAGCAATCGAAGCCGCTAATACACTGTTCACTCGCTTAGTCGATGGTGAGAACACGTGCCATAAACATAAGCTGACAACGAATAGAGAAGCGATGATTGCAGGTTCAACAATCATAGAGAAGCCTAGGGCTTGGCCTGCGATAAGCCCTACCACCAAAGACACCAATCCGCCGCCAATCAGAGCGGCTTTTGTCTTGGTGGAGAATAAAAGTGCGCCAATTAACAGACCAAAAGCGATCAACATGATCAGGTGATCCATGCCAGTCACAGGGTGAGTTAAGCCAGACATAAATGAGTGAGACTCATGAACTGAGTGCGCTCCATGTCCTGGGTGAGCGAAAGCCAATGTTGATGTTGTTAGAGAAGCTATTGTGAAAGTGCATAAGCCTGCAGCTGTTTTAAAGTTCATCGCGAGTTCCTTGCGTTTATAGTTATTAATATTTGTTGTTATATAAATCGTTTAGTGAGCCATCAATGACTCGATTAATGATGGTGATGATGACCACCTGAGCGACCGCCATAAGCGCCGCCTTCTGGTTCAAACGGTTGTTTCTCGGTGGTCACCTTCGCGCCTAAGCCTTCAACCATTTCATCCAAAACATGGTCGTGTTGGTAACGAACCCAACCCGCTTCCACTTGCAGCGGAACATGACGGTTGCCAAGGTGATACGCCACTCGCGTTAGCAAGTGTGGGTCTTCACAATAAACAGTCGAAACAGTTTCCGGTGCCGCTTTCACTTCTACGACTAAACCACATTCACTTGAGAGTTGTTCGCCGCCACGCAAGATATGACCTCGTGGTAGAAACAGCCCTGCATTGCGCCCGTCATCTAGCATCACCTTAAGGCGGCTTTTGATGCGACTATCGATCGGCAGGCTCAAATAGCCGTCCGGTGCATTTTGTATTTGAGTATTCAGTTGAGTCAGTTCAATCATGCTATTACCTCAATCTCCTTGTGAGATTTATAACGTTCAAAATAGGGTCACTAAAATAAGATTCTTTAGTCAAAGGCTTAGAATAGAAAGTACCGCTGAGCCATTGGCAGCTCTTCAGCAGGCTCACACGTGAGTAGTTCACCATCGGCGCGCACTTGGTACGTCTGAGAGTCGACTTCAATCTTCGGCATCCAATCATTGAGCTTCATGTCGGCTTTGCTGATGTTTCGGCAGTTGCTCACAACACCAATCAAGCTCTGCAGACCCAATTGCTTGTCGATGTTCTGCGCCTTGGCTTCTTTGGAAACAAACAACATTGATGTGTTCTGACATGCCTTGCCATAGCTACCAAACATTGAACGGTAATGGACTGGCTGAGGTGTTGGGATTGAAGCATTTGGGTCACCCATCGGCGCCATGGCGATCATGCCGCCTTTCAAAATCACACTAGGTTTCACACCAAAGAAAGCGGGCTTCCACAACACTAAGTCTGCTAATTTCCCTGCTTCGATAGAACCGATTTCATGAGACATACCATGAGTGATCGCTGGGTTGATGGTGTACTTAGCGACATAGCGTCTTAATCGGAAGTTATCGCTGTAGTCTGAATCTTCTTTTAAGCTACCGCGCTGAACTTTCATCTTGTGCGCGGTTTGCCAAGTACGTGTTACTACCTCGCCTACTCGTCCCATAGCTTGAGAATCCGAAGCGATCATAGAAAACGCACCTAAATCATGAAGAATGTCTTCAGCGGCAATGGTTTCACGACGAATACGCGACTCGGCGAACGCCACATCTTCAGCAATAGACGGGGAAAGGTGGTGACATACCATCAACATGTCCAAATGCTCATCGACGGTGTTTATGGTGTAAGGTCGTGTTGGGTTAGTCGAAGAAGGCAGAACATTCGGTTCACCTGCAGCACGAATAATATCAGGAGCGTGACCACCGCCCGCACCTTCGGTGTGATAGGTATGAATCACGCGGTCGCCGATTGCGCCAAGTGTCGATTCAACAAAACCAGATTCATTCAGAGTGTCGGTATGAATCGCAACTTGTACGTCCATCTCGTCAGCAACACTTAAGCAGGTATCGATTGAAGCGGGGGTTGTTCCCCAGTCTTCGTGCAACTTCAAACCGACTGCACCTGCTGCGACTTGTTCGCGTAGAGCTTCTGGCTGACTTGCATTGCCTTTACCTAACAAACCAAAGTTCATTGGGAATTGATCGAGTGATTCCAACATGCGGTGCATGTTCCAAGGCCCCGGTGTACATGTGGTCGCGTTAGTTCCTGTGTTTGGCCCAGTGCCACCGCCAATCATGGTTGTCACACCCGACGCCAATGCTTCTTCAATCTGTTGCGGGCAGATAAAGTGGATGTGTGAATCAATGCCACCAGCAGTCAGGATTGAACCTTCGCCGGCTAAAATTTCCGTGCCTGGGCCAATCACAATATCAACGCCCGGTTGAACATCTGGGTTGCCCGCTTTGCCCAATGCCTGAACTCGACCATCTTTGACTGCGACATCGGCTTTTACGATGCCCCAGTAATCCAACACAATCGCGTTAGTGATCACCAAATCTGGAGTTTCGGCACTTGGACGTTGGCTTTGCCCTTGTCCATCACGGATAACTTTGCCGCCGCCGAATTTCACTTCGTCGCCGTATACGGTGTAATCTTTTTCAACTTCTAGCCATAAATCAGTGTCAGCAAGACGCACTCGGTCACCGACTGTTGGCCCAAACATTTCGGCATAAGCCTGTCTGGATATCGTCGCCATGTTCAATCCTTTGTTATTTTCATTATTCCGTGGGAGCGCTTAGAGCTTGCCCATCACCTTTCCTTGGAAGCCATAGATCTCTAACTTACCGGCGTAACGCACTAACTCGACGCTACGCGACTGACCCGGCTCAAAGCGGGTTGCAGTACCCGCAGGAATATTGAGTCGAAAGCCTTTAGTGACTTCTCGGTTAAAGATCAGCGAAGGGTTTGCTTCATAGAAGTGGTAATGAGAGCCAATTTGGACAGGACGATCGCCAATGTTTTGCACCTTAACGGACGTTGTGTCTCGGCCTTCATTGAGAGTGATGTCACCCGGTGCGGTTTCTACTTTTCCGGGAACGAATCCTGAGTATTGTTTTGTGGAACCAGCCATATTACTTCTCCCTACACGATAGGTTCATGAACGGTCACCAGCTTGGTGCCATCAGGAAAAGTGGCTTCGACTTGTACATCAGGGATCATGGAAGGGATCCCCTCCATAACGTCATCGACAGTAAGAAGTGTGCGTCCAAAATCCATTAATTCTGAAACGGTTTTACCCTCGCGGGCACCTTCGAGAATGGCACTGCTGATCAGTGCGATAGATTCTGGGTAGTTGAGTTTTAAGCCTTTCTGTTTACGCTGCTGTGCCAGCATTCCTGCGCAGAAGATAAGTAGCTTATCTTTTTCTCTTGGTGTTAATTCCATTTAGCTGCCCGCTGTTAGTGTTGTTTTCTTAGTGCTCAGAAACGCATGAGCAGTAAGTGGGATTCAATCACAGCAAGCTTGAAAAAATGTACCGAGGGCCGGAAGTCGCCCTCGGTACAAATAGGGCTAATCGCTAAGTCGCCCAAATCCTTGGTAAATCAGGAGTCGTACCACATAAATGAGAGCGAGTTGCTTGCCATATCTGACCAAAGGCCTGGAGGATGTCTTCACTCCAATAACCCAAGGCTCGCACCACAATCAATCCTTCTATCTGTGTCGCACCCAATATTAATGTGGGTTCACTCGACGTTTTTGATGTAACTGATTGCTGTGAAGCTTGCTGTGTAATAGATAAGAGCAAGCTCTGTACCAACTCTAAATCTTGCTTCTCATTTGAGGTGAGATAAAAGGTACCCATCATTGAATAATCAAGTAACCCCATATTTATCATTAACTTATCGCCACCATGAAAATTAAAGCCTTCAGTCAGAAGCCTTTGATTATCAAGATAGATTTCTGTTTTCCCAACGAGATGACCATGCTCGAATCCCTCATTCTGTGCAGGGCGTCCAAAACAGTGCATCTCCCAACCCCAAAACTGTGCGCCCTTTTCTAGGCGAATTTCAGTATCTAAACGAACGTGTGCATTGGGGAAAAAGATGTTCTCTTGCGGCATCCATTCCAAGCGTGCATCTTTCTTCACTCGTAGGGTCTGCTTCTGCTTGGCGTACTTGTTGTTTGAGCGATAAAACTTGGTCGCACCGGGTGTGGTAATCAACGCGTGAGCACCGTGCTCAAGATTCACGTTAATATTGAGAGTGTCACCACCTACCACTCCGCCGGGGGGATGGAGTAAGTAGGTGTGACACGTTTCCCCATCAGGATACAGGGGGCGTTGCACCGCAAGCGGACCAGACTGCTGACGATTCTTTAATACGGTTTTATCACCGCGGTCGACAAAAGTGAGATTTAGGCTTGCTTGCCAACCATCTCGAATATCTTGTTCGATGGTTTCATTCAGAGATAAAGCTTCTACTAAAGAAGCCTTGCTTACTTCATTCGGAGAAAAGAGAGAATTCATACGGTTAGATACTCCTTAATCAAGGACTCATCGAGCCCTGTCATTTCACCTTCAGCCACCTGACGCCCACGGTCGAGAATACAGAAGCGGTCACCGACCTTTCTCGCAAATGGCAACTTCTGCTCAACCAACAACACCGTGAGTCCCATTTTCTCGTTGAGCATGCGAATGATGTCGCCAATCTCTTGCACAATATTGGGTTGAATACCCTCCGTCGGCTCATCCAAGATCAATAGCTTTGGATTCACCACCAGCGCACGCCCAATCGCTAGCTGTTGCTGCTGGCCACCCGATAAATCACCACCGCGACGATGTAGCATCTCTTTTAACACTGGGAAAATATCGAAGATGAATTCAGGGATCTTGCGGTCACCCTTTTTACGAATCGGTAAACCGACCTCTAGATTTTCTTGAACAGTGAGCATTGGGAAGATCTGGCGACCTTGCGGTACATAGCCGATCCCTTGGCGTGGACGGTCCTCGGCATCGGTTTTCAAAAGTGACTCACCCGATAAGGAGATGTCACCGCTTTCAACCTTCACCAACCCCATAATGCATTGCAGTAAGGTGGTTTTACCGACACCATTTCGCCCCATTAGCACCGTGCATTTACCTTCTGGGATCTGCATATCCAAATCCCACAGCGTGTGGCTCTCACCGTAATATTGATTAACTGATTTAACCTCTAACATCCTATTCTCCGAGATAAACTTGTTTAACTTCAGGGTGAGCCTGCACTTGATCCATGGTGCCTTCTGCCAGCACGTGACCTTGATGAAGCACGGTGACGTGGCTAGCAATCGAACGAACGAAATCCATATCGTGTTCAACTACAACCACCGAGTGCTTACCTGCTAGCGAGTTAAGAAGTTCAGAGGTGCGGTCCATTTCTTGGTGAGTCATACCTGCCACGGGTTCATCCACCAGCAACAGCTTAGGGTTTTGCATCAATAGCATGCCGATCTCTAACCACTGCTTTTGTCCGTGAGACAGGTTACCTGCCAAATTCGCCGCTTCGTCTTTTAAATGAATCAGCTCAAGTACCGAGGTCAATTTGTCTTTCTGTTCACCAGACATCACAGCGGTGAACGTCGCCCACACTGAGCGGTCACCGGCCATGGCTAATTCAAGGTTCTGCCACACAGTTAAACACTCAATCACGGTCGGTTTTTGGAATTTACGCCCAACGCCTGCATTGGCGATTTCGGCTTCGTTCATCTTCAATAAGTTGATGTTAGAACCCAACCACACCTCGCCGGTGTCTGGCTTAGTTTTACCTGTGATAATGTCCATCATGGTGGTTTTACCTGCGCCATTAGGACCTATGATACAGCGTAGCTCTCCCTCTTTGATGTAGAGGTTGAGGTCGTTTATCGCTTGGAAACCATCGAAGCTTTTGTTGACGCCTTCGACATACAACAGCACGTTATGTCGAGTATCGATGGCAGGATGAATATCGGGTTTGAGGTAATCAAAGACTTCGTCTCGACGAGTGAACGCCTGAACCGATTCCTTTACGCTATTAAATGTGGTCATGCGATCACCTCCTTGGCCTTGTGCTGATCATCCTTATCTTTATCTTGGTTTTTCCCATTTGATGCCTTGCGCAGCTGCTGCCACTTTTCACTGACAAAGCCAATCACACCTTGTGGGAAGTACATGGTTGAGAGTACGAATAGTCCACCCAGAGCAAACAGCCACACCTCCGGGAACTCAACCGTAAACCAACTCTTGGCGTAGTTGATGATCAATGCACCGACAATGGCACCAAACAGAGTGGCACGACCGCCTAAGGCTACCCAAACCACAATCTCAATCGAGTTAAGAGGAGCAAATTCTCCCGGATTGATAATACCCACTTGAGGGACATATAAAGCCCCGGCAATACCGGCGATAACCGCAGAAAGAACGAAGACCCACAGCTTGATGCCATCGACGTCATAGCCCATAAAGCGAGTGCGTGATTCCGTATCACGAATCGCTAATGCCACACGACCTAATCGACTGGTCACCACCATGCGACAAGCTATGTAGCTGAGAATAAGCGCAATACCAGTCGCGACAAACAGACCTATCTTGACCGCATCACTCTGCAAACTCAGACCGATGATGTCTTTGAAATCCGTCAGTCCGTTGTTGCCACCAAAGCCCATTTCGTTGCGGAAAAATGCCAGCATCAATGCGTAAGTTAATGCCTGAGTCATGATAGAAAGATACACCCCGGACACACGAGAGCGGAAAGCTAAATAACCGAACAAGTAAGCCAATGCGCCCGGCACTAGCACCACCATCAGGCAAGCAAACCAGAACTGGTCAAAGCCCTGCCAGAACCACGGCAACGCAGACCAATCAAGGAACACCATGAAATCTGGTAAGACTGGATCACCATAAACCCCACGGTCACCAATCTGACGCATCAAGTACATGCCCATCGCATAACCACCAAGCGCAAAGAAAGCACCGTGGCCAAGGCTCAAGATTCCGAGATAGCCCCACACCAGATCGAGCGCCAACGCCAACATTGCGTAGCTCAGATATTTGCCCATCAGCGAGATAGTAAAAGTCTCTACATGGAGCGGGTGCCCACTTGGTAACATGGTGTTAGCCAGTGGGATAAGAATAACGGCCGCTAGAATGGCAAGGATGGTCAGTTGGCCACCTTTGTCACCACGCATTGCCGAAAGTACAAATGATTTTGACTGCATGATGTTGTCCTTAACCTTCAGCCGCACGACCACGTTGCGGGAAGAGTCCGCGTGGGCGTTTTTGAATAAATAGAATGATGAAAACCAGTACCAAAATCTTGGCGAGAACCGCACCAGCCCATGGTTCTAAAATTTTATTGAACAGACCAAGGCTTAAGCCTGCGACTAGCGTGCCCCATAGGTTGCCAACACCGCCGAATACCACCACCATGAATGAGTCGATGATGTACGCCTGTCCCATATTAGGGCCAACGTTGGTCAGTTGAGACAGTGCCACGCCTGCAACACCCGCAACGCCAGAGCCTAAACCGAAGGTCATCGCATCAACTCGCTCTGAACGAATACCCATCGCACGAGCCATGCCACGGTTTTGAGAAACCGCACGAACCTGCAAACCTAGTGGTGTCTTTTTCAGAACCATTAATAAGCCCATAAACACCAAACCACAGAAGAGAATGATGTAAAGGCGGTTGTAGGTCAGGGACAACATTGGGTTTAATTGAAGTGCTCCAGACATCCATTCAGGCGTGCTCACTGAGCGGTTCAAAGGAGAGAAAATAGAACGAACAGCCTGCTGCAAGATTAAGCTAATACCAAAGGTCGCGAGTAAGGTTTCCAATGGGCGACCATAAAGATGACGAATCACACTTCGCTCAATCGCAATGCCCACTAAGCCAGAAACAATGAATGCCGCTGGAATGGAAAGTATCAGCGCTAGGCCAATATGATTCGGCATCAACAACTGCAATACGTAGGTGGTGTAAGCGCCAATCATGATCAGCTCGCCATGAGCCATGTTGATAACGCCCATCACACCAAAGGTAATCGCTAAGCCAATGCCTGCCAGTACCAATACCGAGCCTAAGCTCAAACCGAAGAATACGGTTTCTACACCCGAATAGAGTGCTTGGCTTTGTTGATAGCTATCCATCGCACGTTCTGCTGCAGCGGTAATGCTTGGATCTTGCTCAGTGTTTAACAGTTGATTCAGTGTTTTCAGAACCACCGAGTGTTTGAAGTCACCAACTCGTTCAATTGAAGCCACACGATCTTCAATGGTGGCACTGTTATTAAGAGAAGTGGCAATCGCTAACGACAAATCCATTAGCTCAGCTACTTTGCCATCTGATTCATTGGCTCTGAGTTCAGTTAGTCGTTCGATAATGTCAGCGTCTTTGGTTCCTAACAAATCCAAAACCGCCTTATAACGCACATCAGGGTTGCCGCTGTTCAGTCCAATCGAGGCTATTTCCCCGCGTAATATCCCGCGAAGTTTGTTATTCACACGAACCTTTTTAAACTGTCTCGCATTCTCGATATTAAGCGTTGAATCATCCCATACTGACTGAGCTGACGTCGCTGTTTTGATACTTTGAATGAGGTAGAGCTGTTTGTACTGCTCGCTCTGTTTCTCATTGAAGTAGTAAAGGTTTCCGTTTAACCAGCCATCTAAAATAGCTTTCGACACGTCTCCCGTTTGCGTCTCAATCACCCAATCGATAGCTAATTCTTTATCCGATGTTTTCTTACCAACTAGCGCCTTGGTAAAGCTAGCTTCATCCGTTATTCCAGCAAAAGCCAACTGAGCACTGACTGCCATGAGCAACAGCACTTTAAATACGTTTAATACGTTTTTCATCCCTGCTTCCTTAACCAACCAAGTTAGATATTGTTATTTTTACTTGGAGGATGTGTGGATAGTGGTTGTTACCTGAAACGATGAGCCTTCCATTCGCTTCGCCCGTTAAACAGACGCGTTCTTCCCAAACCGGAAGGCTCAATATTCCTTAATTGACGATCTAGTTACCGCCAGAACACTTCTTCGTTTCGACGTTAAACGCACCACATGAGAATGGCTTCGACCAGCTAGAGAACAGTTTTGCCGATTCAGGTAAGTAACTCGACCAAGCATCACCCGCCACTAGTCCAGTGGTTTCCCAAACGATATCGAATTGACCATCGTCTTGGATTTCACCGATCAGGACTGGTTTAGTAATGTGGTGGTTTGGCAGCATGGTAGAGTAGCCGCCAGAAAGGTTAGGTACAGACACGCCAATCAAGGCATCTTGCACAGATTCAGGATCGGTTGTGCCCGCATTAGTGACCGCTTGAGCCCACATATTGAAGCCAACATAGTGCGCTTCCATTGGGTCATTGGTGACACGCTTTTCACTCTTGATGAACGACTGCCACGTTTCAACGAACTCTTCATTAGCTTCAGTATCAACACTCATGAAGTAGTTCCATGCAGCTAGATGACCAACCAATGGTTCTGTGTCCATGCCTGACAGTTCTTCTTCACCAACAGAGAATGCAATAACTGGGATGTCTTCAGATGAAATGCCTTGAGCGCCTAGCTCTTTATAGAAAGGTACGTTCGCATCGCCGTTTACAGTAGAAACCACAGCGGTTTTCTTGCCAGCTTCACCGAACTTTTTGATGTCTGAAACGATAGATTGCCAATCAGAGTGACCAAATGGCGTGTAGTTGATCATGATGTCTTCTTCTGCGACACCTTTATCTTTTAGGTAGGCTTCTAAGATCTTATTGGTTGTACGTGGATAAACGTAATCGGTACCTGCAAGTACCCAGCGCTCGACTTCAAGCTCTTCCATCAAGTAATCCACTGCTGGGATCGCTTGTTGGTTTGGCGCGGCACCGGTGTAGAAAACGTTTTTAGAAGACTCTTCACCTTCATACTGTACTGGGTAGAAAAGGATGCTGTTGAGTTCTTCAAAGACAGGTAGCATGGATTTACGTGATACCGACGTCCAACCACCGAACACCACATCCACTTTCTCTTTTTCGATAAGCTCACGCGCTTTCTCAGCAAATAGCGGCCAGTTTGACGCAGGGTCAACCACGACAGGCTCTAGCTTCTTACCAAGCAAACCACCCTTTTTGTTCTGCTCTTCGATGAGCATTAGCACGGTATCTTTTAGCGTTGTCTCACTGATCGCCATGGTGCCAGAGAGTGAGTGTAGAACACCGACCTTGATGGTCTCATCAGCAGCAAACACTGTTGCAGAAGAAAATGAAAGTGTTGTACACAGTGCAGCTAGCGATAAATTGAACACCTTGTTCATGATATTACTCCATAATTGTATTTTTGTTATTCAATTACAGAGTTACAAGAAGAGTGCCAAACTTATAAACCAACGAAATTGTTTATAAGTAATTGTATTAATAGAATTTAAAAGAAACTCACACCAATAGAGTGCATAGCAATCATGTAACTATGTTTCATACTGGTGCAGTGACGGTGGGAATGAACCAAGATGACACATTCCTGTTCTTCAGATACAAAAAAGACCCAACACTTTAGTATTGAGTCTCTGGTATAACATCACCGATGGTCGTTCAAACCATGTAGTTTAAGGCTATTCCGCAGGTTGAAATTCGAATTTTACTCTCGACTTTGATTTCAACTCGTTGCAATCACCGTTGCAAAAATAGCTCGCCGCACCACAGGCTTGAAGCTTCTCAAGTTGGCTGCTGCACTCAGGGCAAAACCCAACTTTAGTAAAGTGAGCCTGACAACTTTCACAATGATACTTGCCATCCCAAGCTAGCTCAGACTGGCACTTAGGGCAGATATTTTCACTCATTAGCATTTCCTAATTCACTACTATTTTTACAATCTACTACCGCTGAGACTTCGCTTGCTTGATTTGGTACATGTTCTTATCAGCTTATGCGATCAACTGGTCTAATCCTTGAGGATCTTTGTCACAAGACAACCCAACACTCACTGAGAACTGCACATCATTGATATAAAGCGCTTGTTGCAGTGCTTTCTCTAAGCTGTGGTAGAAGCTAACAACGCTTTCTTGATCATCAAAGCAAGAGAACACCACAAACTCATCGCCACCATAACGGCCTATCTTGGCACATGCTGTGGTTGCCTCATCAA
The DNA here is from genome assembly GCF_041468865.1 of Vibrio sp. 10N.286.52.C3. Lineage (NCBI taxonomy): Bacteria > Pseudomonadati > Pseudomonadota > Gammaproteobacteria > Vibrionales > Vibrionaceae > Vibrio > Vibrio sp. 10N.286.52.C3. Next base: position 124,885 of record NZ_JBFRJM010000054.1, read on the forward strand.
GAACTTCGGCAACCGCCAACAGCACATCGTCACCGAAACTGTGGCCATAGGTATCATTTATCGATTTGAACTTATCGACATCAACAAACAAACACGCCATCACCTTTTCAGAAAAGCATCGCTTGGCCAACACTTTCTCCGCTTCATTAAACAATGCGCGACGATTCAAGCAATGGGTTAAAGAATCTCGATTAGCGAAAAAGTTTAGCTGGTTCTCCAGCTCAAACTTCTCTAGTGCTACCGAATACAGGGAAGCCAGTAGCTCTAAGATCTCGAGCTCAAATTCATGTGGTTCAGAGATGTACTGGCTATAAATAGCGAAGGTAACCAACACATTACCGCGTGACGAGATAATGGGGACCGACCAACAGGCATGTAAATTCGCTTGATTGGTTAAGACCAGAAAAGGTGCCCAGTTTGGGTGTGCATTTATGTTGGAGACCATCACTGCTTTCTTAAGCGCAGCTGCCTCGCCACAAGAGCCTATCCCCGCACCAATTCCTATCCCTTCAATCTGTTGATTGTAAAAATCAGGCAGGTTTGGGGCATACTCAAGGTGTAACGTTTAGACTCTGAGTTGAGCAGTAAAATTGAAGCCATGCGCTGCTCGGTAAGCTGAATAATCTTGTGATTTAAATCTTTGCGATCCATCCCAAGCGCAAGCTTCCGCAGCAAACTATTGACGGCTCGATGACCTTCTAATAAAAATTGTTGTTCCATTCACTAAGGCTTTCAATTGTGTAATCGGGTACAGCTTGTTCTTATGCAAGCTTGTTATTGGTTAATAATAGCACACTAAATTAGTACGACACACAATCGAAGATCATAGGTTGATCTTTCGCTTTATCTATTTTGATCAGCGATCTACCCCAAAAAGAATATTTATATCACCACACACCGAAAGCATAAGTTACATGTGCTGCATTTCAATTTTAAACAGTTATTTATATTAAAAGTGACATGCAAAAACAAAACAAACAGCACAAGCCATTTCGATCTGTAGTCTAGATCATCGAATTACATGCGTCAGCATTTCAATATGCTGGTCATCTAACTGGGTTAACTTAACGGATAATGCCTTAAGTTCTGAGGTGTTCTCAATGTGAGTACCACCACACGGAATAGACACTAAAGTGTCGGCATCCAACTGCCATTCCCAATAGCGAGAGTCTGTTAATGCTTCGCCTTCCAGTCGCATTGCAACTGGCGTCGGCTCTGCAAACCAGCCCGCAATCATTTGGTTGATATCAGCTTCGATGTCATCAAGACTTGCTAGCATATCTGCAACGTTCAAACCACGCTTCTTCAGGGTTTTGCCTAAGCGATACTTATCGGTACACAGCTCTGGAGTCACAAAGCTCGTCACTTGTGCGTAGCTATTGAAGTCGTAACTGCCAAGCGGATCTTTTCTGTCCGCATCTTTACGCCAGTAGCTTTCAGCCAATACTTTATTCAAGGCTAGGAAAGCGATGTGACCAGCACTGTGACCACGGCTCAAACTGGCTTGGTACTCTTTATCAACCGACAACACGACTTCGTCGTTAACCTTAATCATAGAAGCAGATGTAGGTAGCTGGTGGACAACAACAAACGCCCACCCTTCCGTATCACGCTTAACAGGGATATCTGCTGCGATATGAAGCTTGCCAGTAGATTGTTCTATAGCACCAACAAGGCAGTCTTCAACTGGATATAGCACGTCACCAACACTCACAAAGCCTTGGTCTGCAGGGTGATCTGGCCAAATGTGACTCACTGGGTGGAAGGGTGTCACGTCGGTGATCAGGTAAGTTTTGTTGTCATCGCTTTCAACGTACTGCGCTTTAGCATTGAGCTGCCAAGCCTGATGACAAAATTGAGTGATGGTTGGTGTGATTGCTGACACAGGTGTAATCAAATCGCTAGTAGTCATATCGTTCTTCTTCTGGAATCTAGTCTGATTCGTTGAGCCATGATGATAAAAACGTATTGTTATGGCTTAACGTGAATTTTGCTTAAAAAAATACCCGAGACAGGCTCGGGTATCAAATCTATTGGAAAGGTTTACTTACGACCTTTAACCATGCTCATCATACGTTTACGTTTACGTTCTTGAGAAATTGTCAGCTTGTTAGTCTTAGCTTCAAATGGGTTCTCGCTGTTCTGGAATTGAATGCGAATAGGTGTACCCATGATTTCTAGTGAACGACGGTAGTAGTTCATCAAGAATCGTTTGTATGAATCTGGCAAGTTACGAACTTGGTTGCCGTGGATAACGATAATCGGTGGGTTGTAGCCACCAGCGTGCGCGTATTTCAGTTTCACACGACGGCCACGAACCATAGGCGGTTGGTGATCATCAGTCGCCATCTTCATGATACGAGTTAGCACAGAAGTACCAACACGAGTAGTCGCTGACTTGTAAGCTTCTTGTACAGACTCAAACAAGTGACCAACACCTGTACCGTGAAGTGCAGAGATAAAGTGAATACGTGCGAAATCAACGAAGCCTAAGCGACGGTCTAGCTCTTTCTTAACGCGTTCTTTAACGTCGTTATCTAGGCCATCCCACTTGTTTACGGCAATAACAATTGAACGACCAGCGTTCAACGCAAAGCCTAGCAAGCTTAGATCTTGATCAGAGATGTTTTCGCGAGCATCGATAAGCAGCAATACAACGTTAGCATCTTCAATCGCTTTCAGTGTTTTAACCACTGAGAACTTCTCTACCGTTTCGTTGATGTTTTTACGACGACGAACACCCGCAGTATCGATTAGAACGTATTCACGCTCGTCACGCTGCATTGGGATGTAGATAGAGTCACGAGTCGTACCTGGCATATCGTAAACAACCACACGCTCTTCACCAAGAATACGGTTCGTTAGCGTTGATTTACCTACGTTAGGACGGCCAATGATCGCTAGTTTGATCGGTTGATCTTGAAGACGCTTGAATTCTGCTTCAGCTTCTTCTTCTGTAAATTCAACCTGCTCTTCTTCTTCGTCTTCAAACTCAGTTAAGTCGCTTACTTCGCCATTCTCAGCTTTTAGCGCTTCTGCGAATGGGTTAAGAGCAAGGTCAATAAGTGCAGTAACACCACGACCATGCGCCGCAGCGATTTGGTACATGTCTTCTACACCTAGTTGCCAGAAGTCAGCACTTGCAGCATCAGGGTCGATACCGTCAACCTTGTTTACTACTAGCATTGAAGGCTTTTCTAGTTGACGTAGGTGCTTAGCAATCGCCACGTCTGAAGGTGTTAGACCCGCACGGCCATCTACCATAAATAGAACGACATCAGCTTCATCAATCGCCGCTAGCGACTGTTCAGCCATTTTAGTTTCAACACCTTCTTCAGTACCGTCGATACCGCCAGTGTCAATAACAATAAAGTCATGCTCGCTAAAATGAGCATGACCGTATTTACGGTCACGCGTTAAGCCAGGGAAATCCGCAACCAATGCATCACGAGTTCGAGTCAATCGGTTAAATAACGTAGATTTACCTACGTTCGGACGCCCTACTAGAGCAACAACAGGTACCATAACAACCTCTACAATTTCTTCTCTAAATGTAGTTATAGGTAAGCACTTGTTCGCAAGTTTAAACTCTTACCTATAACCACACGGTTTATTAATTTTTAACAACAAAACGGCTCCTGGCTGTTACCAACCAGGAGCCGACTGTGAATTATATCACGCTTTTATTGGCTAATCGTTAGTTTCTTTACATCGCCATTGCGAGTCGTCACTAAGTAGCCTTCAGGCAGTTCAATTGGTGCAACCGCAAAGCCGCTATCATCGACAAGCTGTTGAGCAACAAACTCACCCGATGAACGATCCAACCAGTGCAGATAACCTTCAGTATCACCCACGACTACATAACCATTAATAATAGCAGGTGCTGTCAGTAAGCGGTTTTCTAACAATGGAGTGCTCCACAGTTCAGTACCACTACGCGCATCAACCGCAACCACATGGTCTTTGTCGGTAACAACGAACAAACGGCTACCATCACTTGCTAAATCAATCGCTGATGAGTAGTTACGTTTCCAAATTGGCTTACCAGAACGAAGGTCGATAGCAATCAGCTGACCATTGATACCTACGGTATACAGGGTGCCACCAAGAACAATTGGAGATGCATCAACATCAACCAAACGATCAATTTCCGTTGCACCTTTTGGTGTGCCTACTGGCTGTTGCCAAATAAGCTGACCACGATCAACGATAGCCGCAGCTAGACGACCATTTGCTGTACCCCAGAATACACCACCAGAAACTGCAACAGGCGAGCTATCGCCACGCAGTGTTAGGCTTGGTACTTCCGTACTGATGGTCCATTTTTGTTCACCGCTTGCTTGATCTAACGCGATCAACATACCGCGACTGGTATGAACAATGACCATGTTGCTATCAGTTGCTGGGGATGCAAGCACCTCGCCATTGACTGATACACGCCACAGCTCTTCACCGGTCGATTCTTCCAGTGCGATCACTTCGCCATTTTCAGAACCAACAAAAACTTTACCGTAAGCCGCCGTTAAGCCACCCGATAAACGAGCCAATACGTCTTTCTCAAGATCGACTTTCCACAGCGCTTTACCTGTATCAGGATCAAGCGCTTTAACCATACCTTCACGGCTTGCAACAAACACTTTGTCGTAAGCCAATTCTGGCGTTAGTTTTGAAAAGTAGTGACCAACACCATCACCAACCGACGTAGACCATTCCTGACTAGGAGTGAACTCGCTGTTTACCGTTGGGACTGGAGCCATGATTACGGTGTCTTCTTCACCCGCACAGCCAGCTAGTAGGCCAAGAGCAATCGCACACAACGCCGCTTTTGGAAACATCTTCTTCATTCAAAGCGCCTTATTTAGCTAGGTCGTCAAGTTTGATTTGAAGCGTTTGGCTAGCGTCAACAGCTTGCTGTGCTTCTGTGTAAGCACTGTATGCTGCGTCTGTGTCGCCTTTACGAAGTGAGATATCACCACGCAGTTCAGCAACACGGCCTTTCCAAGATTCGTCTGTCATAGCAGCAAGATCAGTCAGTGCTGCGTCAAATTCACCTTGCTCAGCTTTAATACGTGCAACACGGTAAGTAAGTAGTGGCGCAAGTGCCGCGTCCTTAGTTGCCGATTTTGCCCACTCGAGCTGTTCAAGTGCCGCCGCTAGATCGCCTGCTTGTACTTGTACTTTTGCTAGTTGCATAGCAGCAAGTACTGAGTACTCAGCATCTTTGTTTGCGTCGATGAAAGCTTGAATATCAGATTGAGCATCAACACCCTTAACATCAAGAGCTGAAATTACAGAGGTGTAGCTTTCTGAAGCTGCTTCACGCGCTTCAACTACTGAATCTTGGTAATAGCGCCAGCCAAATAGACCACCTAAACCAATAACCGCACCAAAGATTACGGCTTTACCGTTCTCTTTCCACCAATCTTTAATGGCTTCAACTTGTTGCTCTTCGCTATCGTAAAGTTCCACTTCCTGTCCTCTTTAATTCTTTAAACGCCAGCATAGTGCTGACGTTAGTATTCATTATGAGCGTTTGCTCAATGGCTAATTAGATTAGCGCAGCAACTTTCTCTGCAACTTCCGTTTGAGACACGGTTTCTTGCTCGCCGCCAACCAGATCTTTTAACACAACTGTATTGCCAGCAACTTCGTTCTCACCAAGTACCAGCGCCACAACAGCACCTACTTTGTCAGCACGTTTGAATTGCTTCTTGAAGTTACCACCACCGAAGTGGTTCATTACACGCACGCCTTCAACGGTGTCGCGTAACTGATTCGCTAACTGCATGCCCGCGATCATAGTACCTTCGCCAGCAGCAACTACGTATACATCAACGCTACGACGAACTTCTGTTAGCTCTAGCGTTTCCATCATCAGAACCAGACGCTCTAGACCCATTGCGAAGCCAACTGCATTTGTTGCTTTGCCGCCTAGTTGCTCAACAAGACCATCGTAACGACCGCCGCCACATACTGTACCTTGAGCACCAAGGCTGTCTGTGATCCACTCAAATACGGTGCGGTTGTAGTAATCTAGGCCACGTACTAGACGCTCATTAACTTGGTATTCGATACCAACAGCGTCAAGAAGTTCACACAAACCAGCAAAATGTTGCTTCGATTCTTCACCTAGATATTCAGATAGTCGAGGTGCGTCACCTAAGATAGCTTGAACATCAGGGTTCTTAGTATCAAGTACACGTAGAGGGTTAGTGTGCATGCGACGTTTGCAGTCTTCGTCAAGCACATCAATATGTTGCTCAAGGAAAGCCACTAACGCAGTGCGGTAGCTAACGCGATCTTCTTGAGAACCGATTGAGTTCAGCTCTAGGCGAACGTGCTTGTCGATGCCTAGCTCACGCCATAGACGTGCTGTCATCATGATAAGTTCTGCGTCAACGTCTGGACCGTCTAGGCCAAACACTTCAACACCACATTGGTGGAATTGACGGTAACGACCTTTTTGAGGACGCTCGTGACGGAACATAGGGCCCATGTACCATAGGCGCTGTTCATCACGGTTGATAAGGCTGTTTTGAATACATGAACGAACACAACCTGCTGTGCCTTCTGGACGCAGCGTTAGGCTATCGCCATTGCGGTCGTCAAAGGTGTACATCTCTTTAGAAACAACGTCTGTCTCTTCACCAACTGCACGGCTAAATAGGTTTGTTTCTTCAACGATAGGCATACGTACTTCGTTGTAACCGTATGCACTCACCACGTTTTTAACTGCGCTTTCTACTTTCTGCCACAGTGGTGATTGAGTTGGAAGGCAGTCGTTCATGCCTCGAATTGCTTGAATATTTTTAGCCACAGTATTTATTCCGTAATTTCTCACGACCAGGTGTTAGTGCGAATAGACAATCACACCCCATCGCGTTGTATTAATCTTCTAAGTTTTCTACATCAATGCGATTTGCTTTATCAAGCACTGACGCTTTTGCACGAATCTTAGCTTCAAGTTTGTCGACAAGGTCATCGTTGTCGAAGCGCTCTTTCTGACGCTTACCATCTTCGTAGAAGGCACTCTTACGTGCACTACCAGCTAAACCTAAGTGAGACACTTCAGCTTCACCAGGGCCGTTAACCACACAACCGATGATAGATACGTCCATTGGAGTGATCACGTCTTCTAGGCGCTCTTCAAGGGCATTAACGGTGTTAATAACATCGAACTCTTGACGAGAACAGCTCGGACACGCAATGAAGTTGATGCCACGCGAACGAATGCGCAAAGATTTAAGAATATCAAAGCCAACTTTGATCTCTTCAACCGGATCAGCCGCTAGCGATATACGCAGCGTATCGCCGATACCTTCAGAAAGAAGCATACCTAAACCTACCGCTGACTTCACAGAGCCTGCACGCGCACCACCCGCTTCGGTAATACCAAGGTGGAGAGGTTGATCAATCTGCTTAGCCAGCAAACGGTAAGAACCGACAGCAAGGAATACATCAGACGCCTTAACGCTGACTTTGAATTGATCAAAGTTCAGACGGTCTAGGATATCTACGTGACGCATTGCTGATTCAACAAGCGCTTCTGCTGTAGGTTCTGTGTATTTCTCTTGGATCTCTTTCTCAAGAGAACCGCCGTTAACACCAATACGAATCGGAATATTCATATCACGTGCACAATCAACAACTGAGCGGATACGGCTTTCGTTACCGATGTTACCTGGGTTGATACGCAGACAGTCAACGCCGTATTCCGCCACTTTAAGTGCGATACGGTAGTCGAAGTGAATATCAGCAACCAAAGGAACAGAGACCTGCTGCTTGATTAGCTTAAAGGCTTCAGCGGCATCCATAGTCGGTACAGATACGCGAACGATATCAGCGCCAACTTTTTCCAGAGCTCTAATTTGAGCAACGGTCGCGGCTACATCTGTTGTTCTTGTGTTGGTCATGGATTGCACAGCAATTGGTGCACCATCACCGATCGGCACATCACCCACATAAATACGGGTTGATTTGCGACGAATAATAGGAGATTCGTGTTGCATATTAACTCTAAGGTAAGGTTATTCTAGCTACTTTGCCTGAAGTATACCCAGAAAGGTCGACAGGTTCACTTGCAAATGTCATTGATACGCCTTCTGGCGCACCTAGAATCACTTTATATGGCGCAGTTCCTGATAGATTTAACGACTGACCTGCTTTTTTGATGCCAGTCGACAAGGTTTTACCCGTTGCATCTTTTACTTGGATCCAGCAATCAGCGGTGAACTGCATCACTAGCTCGTTAGCCACAGCTTCAGGAGCCGTGCTAGCTTCAACCGCTTCTGCATTAGCAGTAACTTCAGCAGTTGGTTCAGTCTCTGTTGCTTGCTGTGCAGGAGTTTCGTCAGCTGGAATAACAGCACCTGAAGTATCTTCCGCATCGCTTATTGCAGCAAGGCCTTCAGTACCTTCAACAACAGAAGCACCCGCTTCGTTTTGTTCAGCTTCAATCACTTCTAAAGAGGTGAATTCAGGGGCAAGTGATTCTTCTACCGCTAGCTCTTCTGAGCTTTCAGTATTCGCTAAAGATTGAGATAGGGTGTCTTGTTGTTGGTTCTGCCACCACCAAAGTGAGGAGATACCCGCAATGACCGCAAAAATACTCCAAGTCAGGATCATAATACGGCTGTTGTGCTTCTCGGTTTTGGTCTTACGAGAAAAGCTCAACATTTCTTGCTCTTGATGCTGAGCATCACCGGCATGATGCAGCGCACTCAATACGACTTTTTCGTCAAGATTGACGTATTTCGCGTATGAACGAATATAGCCACGCATAAACGTCGCCACTTGATCTGACTCGAATTGGTTTTCTTCAATTTGTTGGATCAGAGTAACGCGAAGTTTCAAGCGATCAGAAATCTGCTTTTGCGTTAAACCAAGAGATTCTCGTTTGTTCTTAAGCAGCGTTCCCGCTTCCAAAGCTGGAGCTACGTTTTCTTGCGCTTGTGTATCTTGTTCTGTGTTCATAGAGAGTGAACTTCTAAAGTATTATCGCAGGTTGAGGAGAGCGTTTTCTTATTGTCGTTTAAGCTCAATCTAACAACCCACGTTATGTGGAATTTTTCCTGCTATCTAAATCATCAACCCTTAAAGGCGAACATCATTCATTTATTATGGATGACCTTCTCAGGAAGCTAGTTTATCAAGTAGCCAACCTAAATAGACATATTGATGATCAGTAGCAAGCGAGCACTTAAATTAATTTAAGATTAGTTAATCATAAGCTAATGCCATTACAAGGCAAAAACACTTTAAACAAAATTTACCGTCAGCTCATGGTTTTGTCCAAAATTTGACGAAAAATGTAAGAAAGCGTGGGCAAGAAGTCCAAAAAATCAAAAACTGCACCCCAGAAAAGCAACAAGCCAGAAGTAAGACTTCTGGCTTGTTTAGGTTCTAATCGCGTTTTATACCGCTTTTACTTCAATCACACCACCGGCAATCAAGTTCGCTTCAGAGGCTGCTTTAAGCATTTTAGTACGCTTGGTTCTATCAATCACATCACCGACTAACTGACCACACGCGGCATCAATATCATCACCACGAGTCTTACGAACGGTTACTGTGTAGTTGTATTCCATCAGCGTTTTTTGGAAGCGATCAATACGAGAGTTGCTTGGCTTCTTATAAGGCGACCCCGGGTAAGGGTTGAATGGAATCAAGTTGATCTTACAAGGCGTCTCTTTCATTAGCTCAGCAAGTTCACGTGCGTGGTCCATATCATCATTCACATGATCCAATAACACGTACTCAACCGTTACTTTACCGCGGTTAGCATTTGAAGATGCAATGTAACGACGAACAGATGCTAGGAAGTCTTGGATATCCCAACGGTCGTTGATCGGCATGATTTGGCTACGTAGTGCATCGTTTGGCGCATGTAGAGAAATAGCCAATGCGACATCGATGTTGTCTGTCATTTGGTCAAGGCCAGAAACAACACCAGAAGTTGATACGGTTACACGACGCTTAGACAGTGCGAAACCTAGATCATCAAGCATGATTTCTAATGATGGCATTAGGTTCTTCATGTTCAATAGAGGCTCGCCCATACCCATCATTACAACGTTAGTAATTGGACGACGACCGGTTTCTTTTTCTAGGCCGATTTCGCGAGATGCACGCCAGATTTGGCCAACAATCTCTGAAACTTTTAGGTTACGGTTGAAGCCTTGTTGAGCTGTAGAACAGAACTTACATTCAAGTGCACAACCAACCTGTGAAGATACACATAGCGTCGCACGGTCACCATCTGGGATGTATACCGTTTCAACGTCTTGGTCGCCAACGCTCATCGCCCATTTAATTGTGCCATCTGAAGAGTGTTGAGCTTCAGAAACAACAGGTGCAACAATCTCACAGCGACGTTGAAGTTTCTCACGTAACTTTTTGTTGATGTTATTCATTTGTTCGAAGTCATCGACACCGAAGTGATAAATCCACTTCATCACTTGCTCTGCTCGAAACGCTTTCTCATTCAGTTCTTCTGTGAAAAATTTACGAAGACCTTTACGATCAAAATCGAGTAGATTGACTTTAGCTGTGGTCATGATGCCTCTCAATGACGGAACAATAATTAAGGGCGCGAATTGTACAGGCTTTACGCAACTTCAACAAGCATTGTAAAACCCTGTGTTTATTAAGACATTCAAACTTAAGCGATTAAAATTTGAACAATTGTATTTATCGGCCTGAGATTACCCAATTTAAACAAAGATTCCCGATTACACTCCTTCGTCGCTTTCGGGAATGACGTAAATAATCACCAATTGCTCGATAATATTTACCACGAGATGGTTGCTCCAAAGTTCCCCGTCATTCCAGAACTGAGGAACGAAGTATCTGGAATCTCCAATAACAAAAACAGATTCCCGATTACGCTCCTTCGTCGCTTTCGAGAATGACGACTAAATTGATTACCGAGAGCGTAAAATCCACTTACAAACAAGGCCTCACCGAGGTGAAGCCTTTAGAATAATTTGCAGTGCCGATTATTGAGCTGGGCGTGGGCAAATTTCAGATTCTGGGAAGAAGAATTCGATTTCGCGAGCTGCAGACTCAGGGCTGTCGCTGCCGTGAACTGAGTTGTAACGCATGCTGATTGCGTAGTCAGCACGGATAGTACCGCATGCCGCTTCTTCTGGGTTTGTTTTACCCATAAGTTCACGGTAACGAGCGATAGCGTTTTCGCCTTCAAGCACTTGAACCATGATAGGACCAGAAGTCATAAACTCTTTAAGAGCTGGGAAGAACTCTTTGCCTTCATGTTCAGCGTAGAAGCCACTCGCTTGCTCTTCAGTAAGACGAACCATTTTAGCAGCAATAATTTCTAGGCCTGCTTTTTCGATACGGTGGTAGATTTCACCAACAAGGTTACGCTTAACTGCATCCGGCTTAACAATTGAGAACGTTCTTTCTAGAGCCATAGGGATTCCTTCACTTCATTTTTTTGTTATTAAATACTGAAATTGCTGAGATCTTTCGATCTGAGCTTTATGAATGAGCGGCACAAAATACCGCTCACCCTTATTATTATTTTGCTTGGTCGATAAGAAGACGAGCCAGTGTGCGAACGCCCATACCCGTTGCGCCTGCCGCCCACTTGTCACTTGCTGACTTACGGTAAGTACCCGCGCAATCCATATGAATCCAACCTTTTTTGTAATCATCTACAAAGTAAGAAAGGAATGCCGCTGCTGTACTTGCACCCGGTGTGTAATCGCCTGTGCTGATGTTTGAAAGATCAGCAAAGTTTGAAGGCAACATACCACGGTGGAAATCAGCAAGAGGCAGTGGCCATAAGCCTTCTTTCTCTTGGTTTGCCGCTGTTAGCGCTTGGTGAGACAACTCATCATCGAAGCTTAATAGTGCGTGGTAGTCGTTACCTAATGCGTTTTTAGCCGCGCCTGTTAGCGTTGCACAGTCGATGATCAGCTCAGGGCTTTGTGCACTTGCGTACATCAGGCCATCAGCTAGCACTAAGCGACCTTCCGCATCAGTGTTCATGATCTCAACTGTTTTACCGTTTTTGTAGGTAATGATATCGCCAAGCTTCAATGCGCGACCAGAGATCATGTTCTCTGCGCAACATAGAATAAGCTTGATGCGCTTGTTAAGACCGCGTTCAATCGCAAGACCTAAACCACCAGTAATCGTTGCTGCGCCACCCATGTCAGCTTTCATCGCTGTCATGAATTGGCCTGGCTTGATACTGTAACCGCCCGAATCGAACGTAATACCTTTACCGACTAAACAGGCAAATACAGGTGCGTTTTCATCGCCTGTTGGGTTGAAGTCCAGTTGCAGCATTGCTGATGTACGCTCAGAGCCACGACCTACCGCGTAGATGCCTTCCCAACCTTCGGTTAGTAGATCCTTGTCTTTAACAATCTTCGCTTTAACAGTGCCCGCTGGTGCCACTGACTTGATGTATTCTGCAGCCATTGTCGCAAGTTGACGAGGTGCCACTTCTTCAGCGGTTTTGTTGATAATGTCACGCGTCCAGTCAGTTGCGCGAATACGAGCTTCAAGCTCAGTTTGATCGGCTTCTGAAAGTGCATCCCATTCCAATGCATTCTTTTTCTTTGGTCCACGGTAGCCTTGGTAGAAAGCCCAAACGCTTTCTAGATCCCAACCTTCACCACGAAGTGAAACGAATGCGATACCTTGTCCGTCAAGCGTACGACCCGCACGTTGAACTGCGCCTAGATCGTGGCCTTCACCAATGTGAATTGTCGCTCCCGCTTCTGAGAACGATAAAATAGCTCTTGCTCCCCACTGAGGCTGGGCAGCTTCTTGACTTAAAAATACTGACATCTGTGTAGACATGATTTCTCCTTGTCATGAACCACTTCGAGAGTGTGATTCTGATTATTTTTTATTAGCTCACTGATGTTAGCATTATGTAGGAGGAAAATGTCATTTTGATAAAAAAACGGACCATAAGGTCCGCTTTTTTTAGTAAGAATTGTTAACTTGGCTGCGTTTTATATTGGACTGATACCAACCCGCGACCAAATCATTAGACAAGAGGATTAATCCATCTCATCCATCCAGCACAAAATAATAGCCTCTAAGATTTTCTCATTCGAGTGGTTAGGCTCGTCGTCGAACTCTTCAAGGTCTAGCACCCATTGATGCAGATCGGTAAAACGTACCGTTTTAGGATCAGTATCAGGGTACAAATCACATAGCTCAATTGCGATATCTCGCGAATCAATCCACTTCAAGCTCATAACACTTCCTTATATTTATCAGCGACGCTTGGTCACCTTTATGATCTATATTCTAGGCCAGTTTTCTTAGTATGTTTGTCTAAGCAATAACTCTCTCAGTCATCGCTGTATTAGCCATGACTGAGAACAGGTTCTTAATGGTCTTCAGAAGCCAGGTTCAACGTGTACTTTGGAATCTCTACAACAAGATCCGTATCAGCCACTTTAGCTTGGCAACCCAAGCGAGATTCCATCTCTAAGCCCCATGCTTTATCTAGCATGTCGTCTTCTAGATCATCACTCTCTTCTAAAGAATCAAAACCTTCACGAATCACAACGTGACATGTTGTACATGCGCACGATTTCTCACATGCGTGTTCAATACCAATACCGGCCTTCAGTGCAACATCAAGAACCGTCTCACCAGTTTTTGCTTCTAAAACAGCGCCTTCTGGACATAGATCTTCGTGAGGTAAAACAATAATCTTTGGCATGTTTATCTATTCTCTAACTATTAAATATTATCGACTGACTGACCTGACAGTGCAGCACGAATTGATTTATCCATACGACGAGAAGCAAAGTCTTGGCTCGCTTTGTCGGTATTCTTAATTTCTAGTTCAATAGCATCAGCGTTGTCGCCATTACGCACTTCAATCAGTGCTTCAATCGCTTGAACAAGTTGTTGTTTGCCTTGCTCATCAAGTAGCTCGTCACCGTCGGCTTGCATTGCAGCGATAAGGCCTTCGATAACGCGATCCGCTTCTACGCGTTGCTCAGCAAGAGCACGCGCTTGCATGTCTTCTTTTGCAAACGTCATCGAATCTTTCAGCATGCTAGCCACTTCGTTGTCGCTTAGACCGTAAGAAGGCTTAACTTGGATTTCAGCTTGAACGCCAGTGCTCTTCTCCATTGCGGTAACCGATAGCAGGCCATCAGCATCCACTTGGTAAGTAACACGAATATGAGCAGCACCTGCAGTCATCGGCGGGATGCCTTTCAGAGCAAATCGAGCCAGTGAACGACAGTCATCAACCATCTCACGCTCGCCTTGCACGGTGTGTACTGTCATTGCAGTTTGACCGTCTTTGAACGTGGTAAACTCTTGTGCACGAGCAACTGGGATCGTGGTATTACGAGGGATGATCTTTTCGACTAAGCCACCCATGGTTTCGATACCCAGTGACAGAGGGATAACATCCAATAGCAGCATCTCAGAGTCAGGCTTGTTGCCAACTAAGATATCCGCTTGAATCGATGCGCCAATCGCAACCACTTCATCAGGGTTAATACTGGTTAATGGAGTACGACCAAAGAAGCCACCGACCATTTCACGAACAAGTAAGGTACGAGTTGAACCACCTACCATCACGACTTCTAGTACTTCATCCGCGTCAACTTCCGCATCTTTCAGTGCTCGGCGGCACGAAAGCAGCGTTTTCTTAACGAGCGGTTTGATGATCTCTTCGAACTCTTCACGAGTTAAAGAGCCAGACCAACCTAGTGCTTCAACATTAACGCTTTCAGCTTCAGATAAGCCAATCTTCGCTTCTGTTGCTGCGTCTAGAAGAATACGGTTCTGCTCTGCTGTCAGCTCTAACAAGCCCATTTGCTCTTGGAAATGATCCGCAATTAAATGGTCAAAGTCATCGCCGCCTAATGCAGAGTCACCACCGGTTGCTAAAACTTCGAAGACACCTTTAGACAGGCGTAGGATAGAGATATCAAACGTACCACCGCCTAAGTCATAAACAGCGATTACCCCTTCTTTACCTGAATCCAAGCCATAAGCAATCGCAGCTGCAGTGGGTTCATTAAGAAGACGTAACACATGAAGACCAGCAAGTTGCGCTGCGTCTTTGGTACCTGCACGTTGTGCATCATCAAAGTACGCAGGGACAGTAATCACGGCACCAGCCAATTCACCACCTAACGTCGACTCAGCACGTTGACCGAGTGCACGAAGAATATCTGCAGATACTTGAATTGGGTTCTTATTTCCTTGCGCTGTGTTAATCACAGGCAGGCCATTATCACTTTCTTCAAACTGATATGGCAGAGATGGGTATCGCTGTTGAATATCTGACAGTGAACGACCGATTAATCGCTTAACTGAGATAATGGTATTTTTAGGATCAGTTTGTGCATTTACACGCGCTTCATCACCAGTGGTGTACGACTCTGACTGATAGTGAACAACGGAAGGGAGAATACTGCGACCTTGTTGATCAACAAGCGTGCTTGCCTCACCACTGCGCACTGACGCAACCAATGAGTTTGTTGTACCTAAATCAATACCCACTGCAAGCTTGTGCTGGTGAGGAGCGGCGCTTTGCCCTGGTTCTGCAATCTGAAGTAGTGCCATGGATGTGTCCTTGTTATACGAACTAGCCGATCAAACGATCTTCAACTAACTCGATTTCATTCTTTAATTTTGCAATAAACTTAAGCTTTCTTACTCGGTCTGCAGCTTCTAACCAAGCTTCGCTGTCGAGTTCTTGTTGGATAGCGCTTAATTGTTGTTTATACATTTTGCTAACCTTTCCTTCAAATGCAAACAAAGCATCTTCAGGATTAGAACTGTCGGCGATATCTTCCAGCTCTTCACGCAATTCCATTTGCTCCATCAGGAACATAGGATCTTGCATAGTCTGCTGCTCACCACGAATATCCTCACCATGTTGAACTAACAGGTATTCAGCGCGGCTGACTGGATTTTTCAACACCTGGTACGCATCATTGATTTGCGCAGCTTTTTGCACAGCCAGCAAGCGATCTCGCTCAGAAGCCGTGGCAAATTTATCAGGGTGGAATTGGCGTTGCAGATCTCTAAACTGAGAAGAAAGAAGGCTACCATCCAGTTGAAACTGAAGTGGTAGCCCAAATAATTCGAAATGATTCATGTAACGGTGGTCCTAAGTTTAGGCTCTTTACTTAGAGCCTAATTTTATTCTTCGCTCATTATAAACGCTCAACGATTGAGGCGTTTATACATTGAAGCTCTCACCACAACCACATTCGCCTTTCGCGTTAGGGTTGTTGAATTCAAAACCTTCGTTTAGGCCTTCTTTTACGTAATCAAGCTCAGTACCGTCTAGGTAAACTAGGCTCTTTGGATCAATGATGACCTTAACACCTGAATGCTCGAACACTTCGTCTTCTTCGTTGAGCTCGTCAACGAATTCCAGTACATACGCCATACCCGAACAGCCAGTAGTTTTTACCGCTAAGCGCAACCCGATACCTTTACCTCGGTTATCTAGGAAAGCTTGAACTCGGCTTGCTGCCGTATCTGTCATGGTGATGGCCATACTACAACCTTGTGTTTTATATAAATTGAGAACTCAGGGGGAGCACAAAGGGTGCTCCCAAATATTACTTTTTTGAAGTGATTACGTTGTAGAAACGATTAGTGCTTCTTTTTGTAATCCGCAACCGCTGCTTTGATTGCATCTTCAGCAAGAATTGAACAGTGAACTTTCACTGGTGGCAACTCTAGCTCTTCTGCGATTTCAGAGTTTTTAATAGCAGCTGCTTCATCAATACTTTTACCTTTAACCCACTCAGTGACTAATGAGCTAGAAGCGATTGCGCTACCGCAACCGTAAGTCTTGAATTTTGCGTCTTCAATAATACCTTCTGCAGATACTTTGATTTGCAGTTTCATTACGTCACCACAAGCTGGTGCGCCAACCATGCCGCTACCTACACTTGGATCTTCTTTATCAAACGAACCTACGTTACGTGGGTTTTCGTAGTGATCAATTACTTTTTCGCTATATGCCATGATAGTTACCTCGAATCCTCTATTTCCGTGAGATTAGTGATGAGCCCACTCAACAGTGTTCAAATCAATCCCTTCTTTATACATATCCCATAGAGGAGACATGTCGCGTAATTTATTTACTGCTACACGGATTTGTGCAATCGCGTAGTCGATTTCTTCTTCCGTAGTGAAACGGCCGAATGAAAAACGTACTGAGCTGTGTGCCAGTTCATCGTTTAAGCCAAGAGCGCGTAAAACGTATGAAGGCTCAAGACTCGCTGATGTACATGCAGAACCTGATGATACCGCTAAGTCTTTTAAAGACATAAGCAGAGATTCACCTTCAACGAAAGCAAAGCTCACGTTTAGGTTATGTGGTACACGTTGATCTAAGTCGCCATTTACCGTTACTGCTTCTAGATCTTGAACCCCTTTCAATAGACGCTCGCGAAGTGCTAGTGCGTGGTCATAATCTTTCTGCATGTCTTGTTTAGCGACAGCAAAAGCTTCACCCATACCCACGATTTGGTGAGTAGCAAGCGTACCAGAACGGAAACCACGTTCGTGACCTCCACCGTGCATCTGTGCTTCAAGACGAATACGTGGCTTACGACGAACGTACAAAGCACCAATGCCTTTAGGGCCGTATGCTTTGTGTGCAGAAAGAGAGATAAGGTCAACTTTCATCTCTTTTACATCTAGTGGGATTTTACCCGCAGACTGAGCCGCATCAACGTGGAAGATGATCTTGCGTGAACGACATAATTCGCCGATTGCAGAGATATCTTGGATTACACCAATCTCGTTGTTTACGTGCATGATAGAAACAAGAACCGTATCTTCACGCATTGCTGCTTGTAGCTTGTCTAAATCAATGATGCCGTTTGCTTCAGGCTCAAGGTAAGTCACCTCAAAACCTTCACGCTCTAGTTGGCGACATGGATCAAGAACCGCTTTATGTTCTGTTTTACACGTGATTACGTGCTTACCTTTCTTCTCGTAAAAGTGCGCTGCACCTTTGATAGCAAGGTTGTCTGACTCTGTAGCACCTGACGTGAAAACAATCTCACGTGGGTCTGCATTTAGTAGATCGGCAATTTGCTCACGAGCATTATCTACTGATTCTTCTGCCTGCCAGCCGTAACGGTGTGAACGAGATGCAGGGTTACCGAAGTTACCGTCCATCGTCATGCACTGAACCATTTTTTCAGCAACACGTGGATCGACTGGGCATGTAGCTGAATAGTCAAAGTAAATAGGCAGTTTCATTTTCTACTCCAATGTAAAAACTGACCGCTAAGAGCGGGCATTAACACCGTGAGGTGCTGCACTAATCGTTGTAGTGCTCGTATTTTTATGTGCAAAACCATTATTAACCGCAAGATCGATATCTTGACGATCAGAAATCTCTAAAACTTCGTTATCTTTCATTAGCTCACCGAGCGTAATGTCATTTAAGAAGCTGCTGATTCGGGAGCTTAAATCACGCCAAAGAGTGTGAGTTAAACAACGACTACCACCTTGGCAATCTGCTCGACCGTGACACTTAGTTGCATCAACTGATTCGTCTACTGCAGCAATTACAGTTCCGACAGCGATGTCGCTCGCTTCAGCACCTAAACGGTAACCACCGCCAGGACCACGAACACTAGCAACTAAGCCAGCTTTACGTAACTTAGAAAATAGCTGTTCTAAGTAAGATAATGAGATGCCCTGTCGCTCTGAAATATCAGCCAGAGGAACTGGGCTTTTTTGCGAATGCAGTGCTACATCTAGCATAGCTGTTACCGCATATCTTCCTTTAGATGTAAGTTTCATATCACACCGAATCCACATTGTTTATGTGGTTGGAATCTTCCCATACCCGACTAAATTGGTCAAGTATTTAGTTGACTATTTTAGTCAAGTATTCACCCTTAGGGTTTGTGTGGTTTTTATTTGTCGTTTTTGCTCTTCTCAATTGAAGTCAAAATGCCGCGTAGAGTGTTGATCTCTTGCAACTCTGGACGAGCTCGACTGAACAGACGACGTAGTTTATTCATCACCTGACCTGGCTTATCCTTAGAGATAAATTGGGTATCAATGATCACTTTTTCAAGGTGCTCATAGAACATTTCTAGTTCTTCGTGACGAGGGTACTCATCTTGTTGCTGTGGCTGATATTGGCTAGCGACCATATCAAGGTGAGCTACACGCACTTCGTAGCTCAGAGTCTGCACTGCCATTGCTAGGTTTAGCGAGCTGTATTCAGGGTTAGCTGGGATACATACATGGAAGTGGCACTTCTGAAGCTCATCGTTAGTCAAGCCAGTACGTTCACGGCCGAACACTAATGCGACTGGGTGCTTTTGACCTTCAATCGCAAACTTTTGTCCACACTCACGAGGCTCAAGCATTGGCCATTCAAGCGTACGTGAACGTGCACTCGAACCAACCACTAAACCACAGTCTTTTACGGCTTCGTCTAATGTAGAAACGATGGTCGCGTTTTCTGCGATGTCACCTGCACCCGCAGCCAGTGCTAAGGTCTGCTCGTCAACTTCACATTGAGGGTCTACAAGAACTAATTGACTCAAACCCATCACTTTCATTGCGCGAGCTGCTGATCCGATATTTCCCGAATGAGACGTACCAACCAGAACGACTTTTACATTGTCTAACATGCTATATGACACCACTTTAAAAATAATCGCGAGATATTAACACATAGCAAAGTAAAATGGTCAGACCCTTCGCGTAATGTGAAACCAAGAGTTCAAAAAATAACCACTTCCCTTTTGGTAAAACTTTGGTATACTCGCCGCCGCTTTAAATTGTTCTTTAACATCTTGTGGGAAAAACCATATGCATCCAATGCTAAACATTGCGATACGCGCTGCGCGTAAAGCTGGCAACCATATTGCTAAATCTCTAGAAACAACTGATAAGATCGAATCGTCTCTAAAAGGTAACAACGATTACGTTACTAACATTGCTCAAGAAGCTGAGTACATGATCATTGAGACAATCAAAGCATCTTACCCAGAGCACAGCATTATTTCTGAAGAGAAAGGCCTGACTGAAGGTAAAGACTCTGATGTACAATGGATCGTTGACCCACTGGATGGCACCAACAACTTTGTAAAAGGTTTCCCTCACTTCTCTGTATCTATCGCTGTTCGCATGAACGGTCGTACAGAAGTTGCTTGTGTTTATGACCCAATGCTAAACGAGCTATTCACAGCTCAACGTGGCGCTGGCGCTCAACTTAACAACGCTCGTATGCGTGTTACTCAACTAAAAGACCTTCAAGGTACTGTTCTAGCGACTGGTTTCCCATTCAAGCAAAAACAACACTCTGAATCTTTCATGAAGATCATCTCTGGTCTATTCATCGACTGTGCTGATTTCCGTCGTACAGGTTCTCCTGCTCTTGACCTATGTTACCTAGCAGCTGGCCGTGTTGATGGTTACCTAGAACTAGGCCTTAAGCCATGGGATCTAGCAGCTGGTGACCTAATCGCTCGTGAAGCTGGTGCTATCATGACTGACTTCGCTGGCGGTACTGATTACATGACTTCTGGTAATGTTGTTGCTTCAAGCGCACGTGGTGTTAAGTCTATTCTTAAGCACGTTCGTGAGAACGCTAACGAAGGTATGCTGAAATAATTCAGACCTTACGTTAAAGCTCTCTGTTTTAAGGGCGCATAAAAACTCCAAAGCCTCGCTAGATAGCGAGGCTTTTTTGTATCTGCGATTTGAGATACGAAATACGAAATACGAAATACGAAATACGAAATACGAAATACGAAAATGGTGCTCTTAGTGACAGTATATTCAACTCAACTTGCCGATAAGTTACGTTGATCTTATCGACAATAAACAGACGTAAAAAAACCGCTAGTTGCCTAGCGGTTTTTTTGGTTTAGCGAAACTTATTAAGCCAAGGCCTAAGGCATCTCGTCAAACTCTTCACCTTCTTTGTCCACTTGTGGTGGCATTAGGTGTTCACGCGTAATACCTAACTTCATAGCCAGTGCAGATGCAACGTAGATAGAAGAGTAAGTACCAACCGTAATACCCAGTAGAAGTGCAGTCGCGAAGCCGTGAATCATAGCGCCGCCCTGAACGAACAGTGCGATAACTACGAATAACGTGGTACCAGAAGTGATCAATGTACGGCTCAATGTTTGTGTGATTGAGCTGTTCAGTACTTCAGGTGCTTCACCCTTACGCATCTTACGGAAGTTCTCACGGATACGGTCGAATACAACAATGGTATCGTTGAGGGAGTAACCGACGACCGTTAGCAAGGCTGCTACGATGGTAAGGTCGACCTCAATTTGCATTAGAGAAAACACACCCAGAGTGATGATAACGTCGTGCGCCAGTGCTAATACTGCACCCGCAGCCAAACGCCATTCAAATCGCACTGATACGTAGATCAAGATACAGATAAGAGAAACTAGAATAGCAAGGCCACCCGCTTCTGTTAATTCGTCACCCACGTTAGGACCAACGAACTCGATACGACGCATTTCAACTTGCTCACCAGTACCATTCTCAATAGCAGAAAGGATTTGGTTACCAAGAGTTTCGCCCGCTACGCCATCACGTGGACGTAAACGAACCATCACATCACGAGCTGAACCGAAGTTCTGTACCGTTGCATCACCAAAGCCTTCGGCTTCTAGTGCACTACGAATATCAGGAAGGTGTGCCGGTTGTTCAAAACCAACTTCAATCAGAGTACCGCCAGTAAAATCTAGACCCCAGTTCAACGATTTCGTTGTTAGGGTGAAGATAGCAGTACCAATCATCAAGATAGAAAAAACAAAGGCAACCTTTGACCAACGCATAAAGTCGATCATTTTGTCTGCTTTTAGAATCTGAAACATATTAATTCCTAGCCTTAGATCGACAGTTTTTTAACGCGTTTGCCGCCATACATCAGGTTCACGATACAACGTGTTCCGACAATAGCTGTAAACATTGAAGTCAAGATACCGATAGACAGCGTTACCGCGAAGCCTTTGATAGCACCCGTACCCACAGCAAATAGAATGATTGCTGTTAGTAGTGTGGTGATGTTGGCATCGGCGATTGTGCTGAATGCGTTCGCGTAACCTTGGTGAATCGCTTGTTGTGGACTGCGTCCATCTCGAAGCTCTTCACGTATACGCTCAAAGATTAGAACGTTCGCATCAACCGCCATACCGACCGTTAATACGATACCGGCAATACCCGGTAGGGTCATGGTAGCCCCCGGAATCATCGACATAACACCGATAATCAACACCAAGTTAGCCATTAGCGCAACGTTCGCAATCAGACCAAAGCTACGGTAGTAGAGCAGCGTAAACAGCATTACAGCAGCCATACCCCAAACCATCGCCATGATACCCATATCGATGTTTTGCTGACCCATAGATGGACCAATGGTACGTTCTTCTACAATCGAGATAGGCGCAATCAATGCACCAGCACGCAGTAGAAGTGCCAAGTTATGAGCTTCAGCCGTTGAATCGATACCAGTAATACGGAAGTTACGGCCTAGCGCAGATTGAATCGTCGCTTGGTTAATCACTTCTTCGTGCTTACTCAAGATAACTCGACCTTCCGGTGTTTTACGACCGCTGTCTTTGTACTCTGCAAATACCGTTGCCATTAGCTTACCGATATTCTGACGAGAGAATGCAGACATCTTGCTACCACCTTCGCTGTCTAGCGAGATGTTAACTTGAGGACGACCATATTCATCAACACTTGAGCTTGCATCAGTAATACTTGAGCCGCCTAGAATAACGCGCTTCTTAAGTACCACAGGACGACCATCACGATCTTGCTTGATTTCGCTACCCGCAGGGGCACGACCAGAAGCGGCAGCGGCTAAGTCAGCACTGCTATCCACTTCACGGAACTCAAGCGTCGCGGTAGCACCAAGAATTTCTTTAGCGCGAGCCGTGTCTTGAACACCAGGCAATTCCACTACGATACGGCTAGAGCCTTGACGTTGAACCAAAGGTTCAGCAACACCAAGTTCGTTAACACGGTTACGTAGAATGGTAATGTTTTGCTCTACCGCATAGTTGCGGATTTCTTGAAGACGAGTCTCTGTGAAGCTAGCAACCAAAGAAAAACGACCATTAGATTCAGAATCTACAAACGTCATGTCTTGGTGCTTAGATTGCAGTAGCGATTTAGCTTCAGCAAGTTGCTCGGCGTTACGTAGAATCACTTCAACCGCATCTTTACCAGACGGGCGAATTGCACGGTAACGGATTTTCTCTTCACGAAGTTCACTACGGAACGCTTCTTCTTGTTGGCCAACCAGCTTTTGCATCGCAGCGTCCATATCCACTTCCATCAAGAAGTGAACACCACCACGTAGGTCAAGACCAAGCTTCATTGGTGCAGCACCAATAGATTCAAGCCAATCAGGAGTTGAAGCCGCTAAGTTTAAAGCAACGATTACATCTTCATCTAATGCTTCAGTGATGACATCACGGGCACTGATTTGAGAGTCTGTATCGTTAAAGCGAACAAGAATGGAACCGTTTTCTAGAGCAACGGATTTAGTAGAAAGGTTTTCAGCTTCAAGAGCATTGGTGACAGCATCCAGCGTAGACATATCTACAGAGGCGCCGCGCGCCCCTGTAACTTGAACTGCCGGATCTTCACCGTATATATTCGGAAGTGCGTACAACGCAGCGATGGCGATAGTAAACACCACCATCAGGTACTTCCATAACGGGTAACGGTTTAGCACAGCGAGGATCCTCTAGCTGTTTATAGAGATTTCAGAGTACCTTTTGGTAGCACTGCTGTAACGAAGTCTTTCTTGATAACTACTTCGTTGTTTGCATTCAGTTCGATAGCAACGTAGTCGCTGTCTTCTGCAATCTTAGTGATCTTGCCGATTAGGCCGCCGCTTGTAAGAACTTCATCGCCTTTGCCCATAGAAGACATAAGGTTCTTGTGCTCTTTAACACGCTTAGCTTGTGGACGGTAGATCATGAAGTAGAAGATCACAGCGAACATACCTAGCATGATAAGCATTTCGAAACCGCCGCCTGCTGGTGCACCTTCTGCTGCTGCGTGAGCTTGAGAAATAAACATTTAAAACATCCTCTATTTATATTTTCGTAATTGTTTGTCTAATTGGGTTGCATCCCTTTATTTTCAAGCCCCATCACTCGGAAGAGAGATAGGGCTCGCAAAAAAGAAATACTAAGATTCTTTACCTAGTGGTGGCACTTCACGCCCCATTCTTGCGTAGAACTCTGCAACGAACTCTTCAAAGCGGTCTTCATCGATAGACTGACGAATGTCTGACATTACTCGTTGGTAGAAACGCAGGTTATGAATCGTGTTCAGTCGAGCACCTAGGATTTCGTTACAACGATCCAAATGGTGTAAGTACGACTTGCTGTAGTTCTTACAAGTGTAACAGTCACACTCTGAATCTAGTGGTGTTGTATCGGTTTTATGCTTCGCATTACGGATCTTGATCACACCTTCAGTCACAAACAGGTGGCCGTTACGTGCATTTCGCGTTGGCATTACACAGTCAAACATGTCGATACCGCGACGAACACCTTCAACCAAGTCTTCCGGTTTGCCTACGCCCATTAGGTAACGTGGCTTATCTTCTGGCAGTTGAGGACATGTGTGCTCAAGAATGCGGTGCATATCTTCTTTTGGTTCGCCTACTGCTAGGCCACCTACTGCGTAACCGTCAAAACCAATTTCTGTTAGGCCTTTAACGGATACATCACGAAGGTCTTCGTACACGCCACCTTGAACGATACCGAACAGTGAGTTCGGGTTTTCAAGTTTGTCGAAGTGGTTACGTGAACGCTCAGCCCAACGAAGAGACATCTCCATTGAGTCTTTTGCTTCTTTGTGTGTCGCAGGATAAGGCGTACACTCATCGAAGATCATTACGATGTCTGAACCTAAATCTTTTTGGATTTCCATAGACTTCTCAGCGTCCATGAAGATCTTGTCACCGTTTACAGGGTTACGGAAATGAACACCCTCTTCAGTGATTTTACGCATTGCACCTAGGCTGAATACTTGAAAGCCGCCTGAATCAGTCAGGATAGGACCGTGCCAGTTCATGAAATCGTGCAGGTCACCGTGCATTTTCATGATTTCTTGACCAGGACGTAGCCATAGGTGGAATGTGTTACCTAATAGGATTTCAGCACCTGTGTCTTTTACTTCTTCAGGTGTCATACCTTTAACAGTACCGTAAGTACCTACAGGCATGAATGCTGGGGTTTCAACGGTACCGCGTTCAAACTGAAGTTGACCACGACGTGCGCCGCTATTAGTTTTTTTAAGTTCGTATTTTAATTTCACGAAG
The DNA here is from genome assembly GCF_041468865.1 of Vibrio sp. 10N.286.52.C3. Classification (NCBI taxonomy): domain Bacteria; kingdom Pseudomonadati; phylum Pseudomonadota; class Gammaproteobacteria; order Vibrionales; family Vibrionaceae; genus Vibrio; species Vibrio sp. 10N.286.52.C3. The sequence continues at coordinate 150,221 of NZ_JBFRJM010000054.1, forward strand.
CCTCCAATATGCCAGAGAAACAATCTGACTGTTAATTCAGAACCTTAGGCCAAACAAAAGTTCAGTCTAGTGGGTTCTATGAGGAGCGGTCGCGTATTCCTTGCGAGAGATTAGACAGACACCCTGCCCGACTCCTAGCTTACTGCTAGCACCCGTAAATTCTAATGTATATCGTTTATAACTAGCTTAAATTAGCTTGTTTTCTTATTGATGAACATGGCATCACCGTAGCTGAAGAAACGATATTCGCTCTTCACTGCGTGATCGTATGCGCCCATCACGTTGTCGTAACCTGCAAATGCACTCACCAACATAATCAGTGTTGATTCTGGCAAGTGGAAGTTGGTAATCAAGCAATCCACCAACTGGTATTCATAGCCAGGGAAGATGAAGATTTCTGTATCACCAAAGAAAGGAACGAGCTCAGTGCCTTTCTTCAATGCATCTTGAGCTGCACTTTCTAGTGAGCGTACTGATGTTGTACCAACAGCAATAATACGGCCGCCACGGGCTTTTGCTGCAGCTACGGCGTCAACCACTTCTTGCGGCACTTCAACGTACTCAGCATGCATGTGGTGATCGTTAATATTATCAACTTTTACTGGCTGGAACGTACCAGCACCAACATGAAGCGTCACGTAAGCAAACTCAACACCTTTTTCTTTCATGTCAGCCATTAGCTTGTCATCAAAGTGAAGGCCTGCTGTTGGCGCTGCAACCGCACCCGGCTTTTCATTATAGACCGTCTGGTAGCGCTCTTTATCTGCATCTTCATCAGGACGATCGATGTAAGGAGGCAGTGGCATGTGACCAACACTGTTAAGAATCTCTAAAACGCTTTGATCAGATGTGAAATGGATTTCGAATAACGCATCGTGACGCGCCACCATTTCAGCTTCATATTCATCGTTCTCACCAAGGAACAACTTGGTACCCGGCTTCGGTGATTTAGAACAACGAACATGCGCAAGAATGCTTTTCTCATCAAGCATACGTTCAACCAGCACTTCAAGCTTACCGCCTGATGCCTTGCGACCAAATACACGAGCTGGAATCACTCGAGTGTTATTGAAAACAACAAGATCGCCTGGCTCAACCAAGTCTAAAACGTCTTTAAACGAACCATCAGCTAGGTTACCGCTGTTGCCATCTAATTTAAGCAGGCGGCTTGCTGTACGCTCCTCTTGAGGGTAGCGAGCAATGAGTTCATCTGGTAGGTCAAAGTGAAAATCTGAAACTTGCATGTGTCTAGTCTTGTCTTAGTTGATGAGATTTGTGCCGTTGACGAATCATAAATCGTAGTTGCTGGATAATCGTTACGGTAAGTCAATCGTTACCAGAAACACATCGCAAACACGACTAAAAATTTCGCAGTGGGCTAGTATAGGCACACGAGCCGCAATAGCAAGGTTTACAGCACTGGATTATTGTAAAGAGGCGTAAAATAATGCGACTGATTCACCTCCTCAAGCTAAAGAATTAGTTGCATAAAACTCACCCAAGAATGCGTCAGATCTCAGTTATTTTTTGGATAAAAAACTATAGTAATAGCAACAAATAAAAAAGAAGGAGGTTCGTATGATCAAGGTTGAAGATATGATGACTCGCAACCCTCATACCCTATTGCGCTCACACTCACTGGCCGATGCTAAGCACATGATGGAAGCACTTGATATCCGCCATATTCCGGTCGTCGATTCCGACAGGCAACTACTAGGTGTCGTCACACAACGAGACGTTCTCGCCGCTCAAGAATCCAGCCTACAAAACATCCCACAAGCTCAATCTTTTACTCTTGCTACTCCCCTCAACGACATCATGCACAAAAGTGTTATGTCGGTAGAGCCGCGTGCAGGATTAAAAGAATCGGCTATCTACATGCAGAAACATAAAGTGGGCTGTTTACCTGTCGTAGAAAACCACGAACTAGTAGGCATTATTACAGACAGCGATTTTGTCACGATAGCGATCAATTTACTGGAGCTGCAAGAAGAAGTAGAGCCAGAAGAAGCAGAAGTAGAGTAACGCTCGGAATTGATATAAAGAAGAGCGGCCAATTCAGCCGCTCAGAGGGATTGTTGTCGCAGCGGATTATTATAGAAGCTCAGATACCACATCCGCTAATTGATGGAATGTCTCACGACGCGAAGAGCTTGGTCGCCAGACAAGGCCAATATCTCGGTAGGCCTGCTGACCAGGAGGATCGATCACAACGAGATTCTGGTTTTCCAATAAACCGTGGTCGATCGCCATTTGCGGAATAAAGGTGGTTCCTAAACCATTGGCCACCATTTGCACCAATGTGTGAAGGCTCGTCGCAGTGAACGGGTTGATCTTCTCTTTATCCGTTAACTTACAAGCCGACACAGCATGCTCGGTTAAGCAATGCTCGTTCTCCAACAAAAATACAGATTCGTCTGGCAGGTCATCGTATTTAATCGGAACGCGAATACCATCAGCTTGATTGCGACTGATCACCATCCGGAAAGGGTCTTGCCCAACAACTTGGCTTTCCATATTGTCGATATCGACAGGCAAAGCCAGAATCAGCACATCTAAGTCTCCATGACGCAGCGCAGCCAATAGGTTGGTCGTTGTGTCTTCACGTAACAGCAAATTTAATTGTGGAAAGCGCTGGTTGGCTTCCTGTACCAAATCGCACAAAAGGAACGGCGCTATAGTAGGAATACACCCGACTCGCAGCTGCCCTTGCATCGCATCCCCGTTACATAGGTTTCCAAGCTCTACGAGATCTTGTCCTTTCGCTAGTAGCTCTCGACCGTGCTTGACCACCAGCTCACCTGCTTGCGTGAAAACTAGCGGGCTCTTTTTATCTTTCTTCTCATAAAGCGGGCAACCAATCAGCTCTTCTAGGTTTTGAATGCCTTTACTTAGCGTAGATTGACTGACGAAACAGCGATCTGCGGCATCACTGAAATGACGAGTTTCGTGAAGAGTAACAAGATAGTGAAGTTGCTTAAGACTTGGCCATTTATTCATGAAATTACTTTGTAATATGAGTAGGATAAGTTAGGTAAAGGTCATTCGACCTAAGGACAGGACAAAGAATAAGCTTATCGCTTTTTTCGATTAACTTAATCTATTTAATTCGCTTTTTTCTATAGTACCGATTGTACTATAGTTTGTCCCGTAGAAACGGAGCCCAAACAAAGATGTGTTGGGCCAACTAATTTTTTAGGAGATTCCAAAATGGTACTAGTAGGTCGTCAAGCCCCTGACTTTACTGCAGCAGCTGTTCTAGGTAACGGTGAGATCGTTGATAACTTCAACTTCGCAGAATTCACTAAAGGTAAGAAAGCTGTAGTTTTCTTCTACCCACTAGACTTCACTTTCGTTTGTCCTTCAGAGCTAATCGCTTTCGACAACCGTCTTGAAGATTTCCAAGCTAAAGGCGTTGAAGTAATCGGTGTTTCTATCGATTCTCAATTCTCTCACAACGCATGGCGTAACACTGCTATCGCTGATGGCGGTATTGGTCAAGTTAAATACCCTCTAATTGCTGACGTTAAGCACGAGATCTGCAAAGCATACGATGTCGAGCACCCAGAAGCAGGCGTTGCTTTCCGTGGTTCTTTCCTAATCGACGCTGACGGTCTTGTACGTCACCAAGTAGTTAACGATCTTCCACTAGGTCGTAACATCGACGAAATGCTACGCATGGTAGACGCACTAAACTTCCACGAGAAGAACGGTGAAGTTTGTCCTGCACAATGGGAAGAAGGCAAATCAGGTATGGACGCATCTCCAAAAGGTGTTGCAGCATTCCTATCTGAGCACGCTGACGACCTAAGCAAGTAATTACCTCTTAAGCCCGAACTCAACGCGGGTTAATGGTTGGAAGATTCTCTTTAAAGAGACATAAAGCATAAGCTAATAGCGCAAAGCGCACCGCCAATCAGTTAAGAAGTAAAGTCCTATTAAAAGCCCGAAGTTAACGCTTCGGGCTTTTTGTTTTCCCCCTCCTCGCTCCCCTAGACTGACTCTTGTAATAGATAATTGAGGTAGCGATAAACCTAAACTTTACCTCTATTTTCCCTTATCCCCATCTATTCAGAATCACACCTAGATTGCTATTATTTCATCAGTATCTTTTTGAACGGATAAACACGATGAACACCGAAATTGAAGTCTGTATCGATAACTTAGAATCTCTTCATACCGCACTATCTGGTGGCGCGAATCGAATTGAGCTTTGCTCTTCATTAGCACTTGGCGGATTAACTCCAAGCTTCGGAATGATGAAACAAGCGGCAATAGTTTCGTCGGTTCCGGTCTACGCTATGATACGCCCAAGACAAGGCGACTTCATTTTCGATAACGACGATATGCTCTGTATGCTTGAAGATATTGAAGCTTGCGCAAATGCAGGATTGGATGGGGTCGTACTTGGTGTGTTAGCGCCGAACGGAAGTATTGATATGCCAAAGATGCAACAACTGGCTGACAAAGCGCACTCGTTAAAGCTTGGGATTACCTTCCACAGAGCCATCGATCAAAGCTCTGATTTCCAAGCAGCATTAGAACAAATCATTACACTTGGATGCGAAAGAGTCCTGACATCAGGGCTTGCTGCTAATGCTGAGCAAGGTATCGATGTATTGGCTGCAATGGTCAAACAAGCCGATGGACGAATTGATATCATGGCGGGGGCTGGCGTTAACGCTGCGAATGCCAAAATGATTCAAAGCGCTACCCAAGTACCTGCTCTTCACCTTTCAGGTAAATCGACAAGGCCGAGTCTAATGGAAAACAACTCAAGTGCTCAAATGGGCAGTGATAATATTGATGATTATCAGATCCCTGTGACAGATGCGAGTAAGATATCTGATGTGAGAGCCGCCCTCACCGCTTAGGGCAATAGTCGCCAGCATAAATCCAGAGAACCTCGCTGACTAATCTAACTGACTGACGTATATTAGATTTAATAGCGCAGAAAATTTTCATGGATAGATATGGCTAAAGACTTATTCAGCTCTCTTGATTTAAACCTGTTACGAAGCAAAACATGTTTGGAAGAAACCAAATCCACGGCTTTCAGGCTGAAATTGGCGTGGCAAGTTATGACGGTACGAAAACGCGCTCAGGCGAAGTAGAAGAGAAAACAACACATGGTATAAGCCTAGGCGGGGCCTACGTTTACCAAGCGACACCAATGCTTGGATTACGTGCTGGTGTTGATATGAATATTTTTGATCACAACAAAACCTTTGTGCCTTACGACACAACGGTCAATTTCAATCTTGGTGCAATAATTAGCTTCTAAAGATAAGCTCTATTTGAGTGCGTCATCAAGGCTTTGATCGCCTAGGTGACGTACATCTTTACCCTTCACAAAATAAATAATGTATTCGCAGATATTTTGGCAACGATCTCCAACTCGCTCAATCGCACGAGCAGACCACATCACCTGCAAAATATTAGGAATGTTCTTAGGATCTTCCATCATATAGGTCATTAACTGACGAATAACGGCCTCGTACTCCGCATCCAACTTATCATCAAGCTTGTGAACTTCTGCTGCTGCATCAACATCCATACGAGCAAAAGCATCTAATACTTGGTGAAGCATGGTGATTGCCTGACGGCAAAGAGGCTCTAAAGATACGTGGAATTTCTGCTCTTTGGTTGAAGGGATCTCTATCGCACCTTGAGCAATTTTAGAGGCAACATCACCAATACGTTCCAGATCGGTAATCGTTTTGATGATCGCCATAATCAAACGCAGATCCTTCGCTGTTGGCTGACGCTTTGCAATGATTCGAGTACACGCCTCATCAATCGACACTTCCATCGTATTCACTTTATGGTCATCACGAATCACTTTTTTGGCCAATTCAACATCGTCTTTATGAAGCGCCTGCATTGCAAACGAGAGTTGTTGCTCCACTAACCCGCCCATGGTCAATACATGAGTACGGATCGATTCTAACTCGACATTGAATTGCCCTGAAATGTGGCGACCGAAATGCATACTTGCTCCTTGAAAGAAATGAAGAAAGCCATTTTTGTAGAGTGACTTAGCTCTAGATGACACCTTTGGAGAGGTTAGCCATATCTACCAGTAATGTAGTCTTCCGTCTGGTTTTTCAATGGAGACGTAAAAATTGAGTCCGTATCTGAGTACTCGATCAATTTTCCCATATGAATAAAGGCAGTATGGTCACTTACACGCGCGGCTTGTTGCATGTTGTGGGTAACAATCACCACTGTGTATTGCGTTTTGAGATCGTTGATCAACTCTTCAATCGTCAAAGTAGAAATCGGATCGAGTGCCGATGTCGGCTCATCTAACAACAGCACTTCAGGCTCAATCGCAACCGCACGAGCGATAACCAAACGCTGCTGTTGACCGCCAGATAAACCAAAAGCATTCTCATGCAACCGATCTTTCACTTCATCCCATAACGCAGCAGCGCGCAGAGAGCGTTCAACCGCATCATCAAGGTCTCGGCTGTTGCTAACGCCTTGTAGCCTCAAGCCATAAACCACATTCTCATAGATAGATTTAGGAAAAGGGTTTGGACGCTGGAATACCATACCCACACGGCGTCGTAAGGTCGCAACATCCACCTTAGGGTGATAGACGTTCTTGCCATGAAGCTTCACTTTCCCGGAAACCTTACAGCCTTCAACAAGATCGTTCATGCGATTAATGCAGCGCAGCAGAGTCGACTTACCACACCCAGAAGGGCCGATAAACGCCGTCACCTGCCCCTTCGGGATCTGCATCGAGATATCATCAAGTGCTTGGCTCTCTTTATAGTAAAGATTTAGCCCTTCGATCGAGATAGCAATTTGCTCATCCTTCAGATTGTGAACATCAAGTGGTGCTTGGTAACCCAAGGTTTCATTAATCGAGAACATCTAATCTTGTCCTAAGGTTCGGTATTTTTCACGCAAGTTATTACGGATATTGATGGCTGTTAAGTTCAACCCAACAATCACCGTAACCAATAAAAATGAAGTCGCATACACTAAAGGTCGTGCCGCTTCGATATTAGAGGTTTGAAAACCAACATCATAGATATGAAAGCCTAAATGCATGAACTTTCTATCTAAGTGTAAATACGGAAACTGACCATCGACTGGCAAGCTAGATGCCAATTTAACAACACCCACCAGCATAAGTGGTGCAACTTCCCCCGCGGCTCTCGCGATTGCCAAAATTAAACCAGTGATAATCGCTGGGCTTGCCATCGGTAAAACAATGCGCCAAAGCGTCTCAAATTGAGTAGCCCCAAGCGCTAATGAACCGTGCCTCACCGAACTAGGAATACGCGTTAAGCCCTCTTCCGTAGTTACAATAACAACGGGTAATGTTAATACCGCTAAGGTCAGAGCAGACCATAATAGGCCCGGTGTACCAAATGTCGGAGCGGGTAATCGCTCTGCGTAAAACAAAGAATCGATTGAGCCACCGATGGTATACACAAAGAATCCTAAGCCGAATACGCCATACACAATCGACGGCACACCCGCTAAGTTAATCACGGCAATACGAATCAAACGTGTTAATGCGTTGTTTCTTGCATATTCATGAAGATATATCGCAGCAACTACACCAAGTGGCATCACTACGATCGACATGAGAATAACTAGCAGCACAGTGCCGAAAATTGCAGGAAACACCCCACCTTCAGAGTTTGAGTCTCGTGGGTTCTCTGATAAGAACTTCCAAACTTGTTTGCCCCAATGCCCAACCTTTTCAAGATAAGACATATTATTTGGGTACCAATAATCCAAGATATGACTGAGCGAAATTTCAACCTGCTCTCCTGTCATATCTTCCACCAACAAGCTTTCAACATTGAGCTGTGTTCTAAGATGCTCAAGCTTTACTTCTGCTTCCGCTAACTGGCTATTTAATTCCAGTTTAGTTTGAGTATAGGTTTTAAGGTATTCATCGCTCACTGACTCATTGAGTTCAAGCTTACGTTTTTCTAAGCGCAGATTTTCCAATTGCCAACTGATATTGCGGATTTCTTGGTTCACAACACGCGACGTTTCTTTACGTAACGTATCAGCGAACGCCAAGCCTTGTTCGAGCTTTTGGTCTATGTTCGAATTAAAGGTGCCAGAAGCGGTTTTAAAACCCACAGGCTTACCAAAGAAATAACCACCTCGACTTCGTTCAATCACAATCCAATCAAGCGGCGTTGTTGGTTCACGTAAATTGACATCCAGAATGGAAACAAAATCCGCAGGGTACAGTTCTCTGTTGGCGACTTTGATACTTAAGCGCTGAATTAGTCCCGTCGACAAATTTTGAGGCGACAAGAGGTCGTGTACTTGTGGAACTTGCTCTATCGGGATGTATTTACGTTCATACAACTGGCCAATCAATACATCTTGCTTTGATACCGTTTCGTCAAGATCGACCACTAACGATAGGTCTTTGGAGTCGACTTGCCATTGATACAAAGGTGCGGGCCAAAAATAGGTTAAGCCCTTCCAACCAATCAGCAGCATTAGGCCAAGAACAGAAAGCATACTGATGCTCACCGCCCCGCCCGTAAGCCATATCCACGGAGAGCCCGATTTAACCCAAGATAATAATGACTTCAGTTTATTCATCATGATCGACCTTGCTCTTGGCGTTCTGAAATCAAGGAGCTGCAAAGATCAAGAGACACGCTAGTCAAGCCACTAAAAGCCATTGATACACATTGAGGCAAACCTTTAAAACTACAGCGCACGATATTTATCTCTCAGTCTTTGTCTAACCCACTCAGCAACTGAGTTCACCGCGAATGTAAAGATAAACAGCAAGAGTGCAGCCAAGAACAGCAAGCGGAAATGAGAACCACCCACTTCTGATTCTGGCAGCTCAACAGCAATCGTTGCCGATAAAGTTCTCATCCCTTCCAAAACATTCCAGTCAAGAATTGGGGTGTTACCTGTCGCCATCAAGACGATCATGGTTTCACCAACTGCTCGCCCTAGGCCCATCATAACCGCAGAAAAGATACCTGGACTCGCCGTCAATAGCACCACATAAATAAGCGTCTGCCACGCCGTCGCACCCAACGCTAATGACCCATCAGACAAATGTTTAGGTACAGAGAAAATAGCATCTTCAGCAATAGTGAAAATCGTTGGGATGACCGCAAAGCCCATAGCAAAACCAACCACTAGCGCATTGCGTTGGTCAAAGTCGATACCATAGCTAGCCAAGAAGGTACGAATATCACCACCAAATAACAAGGCTTCAATGTTGTTTCCACCAGCAAACACCGCAACCACTGTAATCACCAATACCGGAATCAATATCAGAGCATGCCAACCGTTAGAGAAGCGACCCGTTACCCTCTTCGGTAAACAGAACCAAACAAGTCCAGTCAACAGTGTGCTCAGTGGTAATAGCATCATTAATGAGAAGACAGCCGTTAAATGTGTTTCAACGATTGGAGCAAACCAAAGCCCAGCCAAAAATCCGATGATCACGGTTGGAAGAGCTTCCATCAGCTCTATCGAAGGCTTCACCACTCTTCGCATGCGTGGAGACATAAAATAAGCGGTGTGAATAGCTCCGAGCACAGCAACCGGCACGGCAAACATCATCGCAAACAGAGCGGCTTTGATAGTACCGAATGTGATAGGTACTAAACTGAATTTCTCTTCAAAGTCATCATTCGCCGATGTTGATTGCCAAACGTATTGCGGCTCAGGGTAACTTTCATACCAGACCTTTTGCCAAAGCGAGGAGAATGAGATTTGTGGGTATTCATTGTCGACTTTAGCCACACTGATGATGCCATCAATCAACGTTGCCAGATGCAGTTCATTGGCAGACATAGCGGCTAGTTGTGGTGATTTATCAAATGCGCGTTCAAACAACGACAGCTTTTCACTGGTCGTATAGTGGCTTTGTAATGTGCCGTTCTTATAGAAGCTATAAAAACCCTTTCTATAAGTATCAGGAAGAATAAATTGCACTTGTTCAGCAAGTTGGAAGTCTCGAATATGGGTCAGGCTACGCTTTTCATCTTTGAGTACATCGAACCATTGAGAAACCTGTCCGTCCTCATGCGTAACCAACAACGAGTATGCGCCAGACAATAAATCGATGCTTTTCACGGAATGCTTCGCATCATTTAAGCTAAGATCAATCACTTCACGAACATCAAAACCGTTATCTGATAGTTTCAAAACAACCAAATCCGATTGTGCTCGTAGGTATAAGGTTTGCCCATCAGGTGTGACAAGCAGTTGCTGCTGCAAGCCCAACTTATCCGATAGCCATTGGCTCTTCTGAAAAACATACTGACCAGTAAGGTCACTCTGATACCACTTAACCAAGACTCGTTGGTCACTTAACTGCGCGGCAACCGTAATCCCACGTCCATTTTTAGAGAATGCGAATTTGTCGATCGTCGCCCCATTTGAGGGTTCATCATTTAAAAACGGTTCAGGGAGAGTGATTTGCTCAATTTTAGGTTCGGCTTCGCTGCCCTTTTTCAGCACAGGCGCACTATACTCAGGATAGAAAAAAGTAAGATTGCTTGCGCTGTCGGCAAAGGCAAACCAGTTTTCAGATGGGGTGTTTCGAGAAAAGGCGATGGGGTTGGCTACAACATCACGCTCAAAGTAAGAGTGTGTATTTTGAGACTCTAAATCCCAAAACTGTACCAAACCAGATTTTTCGATAGTAAATGCATGCTGACCGTATTCATCAACCGATAAGACGATAGGTTTTTCTACGGCAACGGTCTTTACAGCTTGGTCTGTCTCTAAACCAGTATCAGAAAATACCGGTAAAATGACCATCGCCAAGTAAACAAAGATCAATACTAGGGCAGCTAGAACACTGACCGCGCCACATGTCACCGAAAAACGGACGAGACGATCTTTCAACCATCTTTTTTTGTCGCGCTCTTTCAATGAAAATTGGGCTGATGCCATCTGTTTATCTACCTTTTTTTAGCTACTGACATAATATGTACGTTAGATGACAATTATATTACAAGTTACGTTAAACAACTGAAACTAATAACAAGTTTGTTAGCCATATTTCTTAAAGTAAGATCATAGATTTTGTGAATTTTGCCATTCTAATTTAAAGTAATCAGCTCTATAGCCAGTACTCAAGGATTCTCATCTCGATGGAAAAAGACTATGTCACAAAAGAACTTAGCTGGTTATCCTTCAACGAAAGAGTGCTCCAAGAAGCGGCAGATAAGTCAGTCCCCTTAATCGAAAGAGTTCGTTTTTTAGGTATTTACTCGAAAAACCTCGATGAGTTTTACAAAGTCCGATTTGCTGATGTGAAGCGAAAGATCTTACTTCAAGATCCACAGCTAACCTCCAACTCGCCGAAAAGCCTACTGACTAAAATGCAGAGCAAAGCAAGCAAGCTCGATGCTCAATTCCATGAACTGTATAACGACTTGCTATTGGAATTGGTACGCAATCGTATTTTTCTGGTCAACGAACAACAAATCAGCGAAGAACAAAGTGGCTGGATAAAAAAGTACTTTAAGAAAAAAGTGCTGCCACACTTAACTCCGATTCTCTTGAACGAAGATAGCCAGTTACTTAATATTCTCAAAGATGAACAAAGTTACTTAGCCATCGACATCGAGCGTGATGCATCATCTCAATATGTCTTACTCGAAATCCCATCAGAAGCACTCCCTCGATTTGTTAAGTTACCGGAAACTTCGGGTTCGCAGCGTACAACTTTGATCTTGTTAGATAATATAGTTCGATTTTGTTTGGATGACTTACTTAAAGGATTCTTTGAGTATGACTCATTGCGTTGTTTTGCGATAAAAATGACACGTGATGCCGATTATGATCTGCAAGAGGACAATGAAAATAACCTATTAGAATCGATGTCTTTAGGTTTAGAACAGCGCTTAACGGCACTGCCGATACGTCTGATCTATGAATCTGAAATGCCAACTGAAATGCTCAACTTCTTACAAGTCAGACTTAAACTGTCTGACTATGACAGTGTCATCGCAGGTGGTCGCTATCATAACTTCAAACATTTCTCTGAGTTCCCAAGCCTTAACCGACGTGATTTAGTTAATCGTCCTCTACCCGCGATTAAGTGCGTGCATTTCAGCCATTACCCAAACTATTTCGAAGCGATCAAAGCTCGCGACATCTTACTGCATTATCCTTATCACACCTTTAGTCACATCACTGAACTGGTTAGGCAGGCTTCCTTTGACCCGAAGGTAACCTCCATCAAAATAAACGTTTACCGTGTTGCGGAAGGCTCAAAACTCCTCAGCTCGATCATCGATGCGGCGCACAATGGCAAAAAGGTCACTGTGGTTGTCGAGCTGCAAGCACGCTTTGATGAGCAAGCCAACATTCAATGGACCAAGAAACTTCAAGAAGCGGGTGTAAAAGTCATCCATGGCATCCCAAGTTTGAAGATCCATTCCAAGTTGCTGCTCATCAAACGAAAAGAAGGCAAGCATACCGAGCATTATGCCCATATTGGCACTGGCAACTTCCATGAAGTTACAGCGCGCGTGTATACCGATTTTTCTCTGCTCACTGCGAATGAAGATTTGACTCAAGAGGTGAGACAAGTCTTTAAGTATATTGAAAACCCTTATCAAAAGTCCCAGTTCAAGCAACTGATTGTGTCACCAAAGAATACTAGAAAACGTCTGTACCAATTGATAGATAATGAAATACAAAACGCGATAGAAGGTAAACCTGCAAGCATCACTCTAAAACTCAACAACTTGGTCGATCGAGAGATCATCGAAAAGCTCTATCAGGCTAGCCAAGCCAATGTAAAAGTAAGAATGGTCATTCGTGGTATGTGCTCCCTTGTCTCTGGCATACCCAACATCAGTGACCATATTGAGATTGTCAGTGTGGTCGATCGTTTTCTCGAACATCCGAGAGTGATGATATTTGGTAATGCTGGAAAGCCGAAAGTCTATATCTCCTCTGCTGACTGGATGACTCGAAACTTTGATCACCGCATCGAGGTTGCTGCCCCAATTTTAGATCCAAAGATCAAGCAAACCATTATCGATATCACCGAGTTTCATTTTGAAGACGGCAACAAAGCTCGAGTGTTAGACCAATCGATGAGCAACCCTTACATACAACCACCAGCAACCCCACTTGATTACCCAACGTCACAACTCTCCACTTACCACTATATTAAACGTATGGAGAAACTTACTCGCAAGAAGTACAAACAAGAGAAGAAATCATGCCGCTAATTGATAACGAACATTCTCGATGTATTGCCGCTATCGACTTAGGTTCGAACAGCTTCCACATGGTGGTTGCCCGAGTATTCGATCAACACCTGCAATTAGTCAGCAGACACAAACAGAAAGTGAGATTAGGTGATGGATTGGATGAACGTAACTTCCTATCCGAAAGCGCTATCGAGCGAGGCCTAGAATGCCTCAAGGTGTTCGCAGAACGACTAGCGGATTTTGAGCTTGATGATGTCAGAGTTGTTGCGACTCATACCCTAAGAAAAGCCAAAAACGCTAAAGACTTCTTAGAGCAAGCCAAGCCACTGTTTCCTTTTCCAATAGAGATCATTTCCGGTCAAGAAGAAGCTCGAATAATCTATAACGGAGCAGAACACACTCAAACCGCTTCTGAATCTAAGTTGGTTATTGATATCGGTGGAGGGAGTACGGAACTCGTCGCCGGACAAGGCTTTACTCCTCTAATTATGCGCAGTTTACCGATGGGATGCGTCAACTTCACTCAACGTTTCTTTGCTGACGAAGGGCTAACTTCGCGACACTTCTCAGATGCTTATACCGCAGCTACTCGTCTATTGATGCCATTGATTAAAGAATACACAAAAGCCCCTTGGGAAATCGCTTTTGGCTCATCTGGTACCACGAAATCAATAAAAGAAGTACTCATTGGCTTAGGGTTCACCGATGGTCTCATTACGCCCCAACGCCTGTCCTATTTAAAGAATCACTTATGTGAGTTTTCATCATCCAACACCGTAAATCTTTCAGGCTTAAGTGATGAGAGAAAGCCTGTGTTTGCTGCAGGCGTCACCATTCTTTCAGCAGCAATGGATACGCTAGACATCAAGGAGTTACATTTTTCTGATGGTGCCCTGAGAGAAGGCGTTCTTTATGACATGGAGGATAGGTTTAAAGATATTGATATTCGAACAAGAACTGCCGAAACGCTCGTCTCTCGATACCATGTAGACGTAACTCATGGCGAGAAAGTGAAAGTGCTCGCTCTTTCATTGCTGAAACAAGTACAGCCTCAAGTGACAACTGCGGTCACTAATGAGCTGTATGATCTGCTTGGTTGGGCTGCAGTACTTCATGAGGTAGGACAAAGCATTGCATTCCAAGGCTATCACCGCCATTCGGCTTATCTGCTTAAGCATACGACAATGCCAGGCTTTAATACTGAGCAACAACGCCTTATATCAGCATTGGTTCGCTATCAAAGAAAAGCGCTCAAACTACAAGATTTGCCGGAACTTTCTCTGTTTACTCAGCAACAAGTCACCCTGCTGATTCGTATATTGAGACTCGCTATCTTACTCAACCGTCAGCGAAATCAAGCACTGGCCCCAGACGCGACTCTAACGATTGAACAACAGGATAACTGGGAATTGAAAGGAACTAACAGCGATTGGTTGGCCCAAAACCAACTGCTTGATTATGAGCTCAGAGAAGAGCAACAACGTTGGCAAAATGCAGGATGGTCGTTAAAGCTAAAATAACGAACAGTCAAAATTAAAACAGCCTGCGACGCGCAAGCTGTTCATACGTTTCTTATCTAAGTTTATCGCAGCCTGAATTAGAGCCCGACTTTTGCCAATTCTTGCTCTGCGAACTCAGACGGTATCGCTAAATAACCATCTTTTTCTACAAGCTCTTGTCCCTGCTTTGAGAATACAAAAGTAAGGAACTCTCTCTCAACCGGAGAAAGTGGTTTATCCGGATGCTTATTCACATACACATAGAGAAAACGAGATAGAGGGTAATCACCACTCAAGATATTCTCACGCGTAGGCTCAACATAATTAGAGCCGTGCTCTGCAATAGGAATCAGCTTAACACCTGCTACGCGGTAGCCAATGCCCGAGTAGCCAATCCCACTGATGGATGAAGCGACCGACTGAACGACTGAAGCCGAACCAGGTTGCTCATTCACACGATTTTTAAAGTCACCGCCGCACAGTGCATTCTGTTTGAAGTATCCATAAGTCCCCGATACAGAATTGCGACCGAACAATTGGAATCGATGTTTCGCCCATGGCTGATCGATTCCGAGATCTTGCCAGTTATTGAGGGGCCTTGTTGCTCCGCAGCGTAATGTCTCAGAAAAAATGCCATCAATCTGACGAAAGTTAAGCCCTTCAATAGGATTATCTCGGTGGACAAACAGCCCGATTGCGTCAATAGCGACTCGTAATGCAGTTGGCTTATAACCATGCTCTCTTTCAAAGGCTTCCACTTCACGTAAACGCATTGGTCGGCTCATAGGACCAAGGTGAGCAGTCCCTTCCGTCAATGCAGGAGGCGCAGTAGAAGAGCCCGATGCTTGGACCTGAGCGTTCACATTCGGGTAGTAGGATTTAAACTCCTCTACCCACAATGTCGTCATCCCAGCCAAAGTATCAGACCCGACCGATAACAAGCTTCCAGAGATACCAGGAACTTTGGAATAATCAGGCAATGACTCAACACTCTGCTCAGCGAAGCTTGGACACGCCAATACCATCGCTAACAGTGAACCAATTGGCAAACGCATCCTGCGTATTAAGTCACTCATGACACAGTCAATCGGTTTGGCAACGTGAAATGGAAACGACTGCCGACGCCCACTTCACTTTGAATTTCGAGATGTGAATCGTGGTGGCTAAGCGCATGCTTTACAATCGCTAATCCAAGACCACTACCACCGGTATCACGAGAGCGGGCTTTATCTACACGATAGAAGCGCTCTGTGAGTCGATGTAAGTGTTGAGGCTCAATACCATCACCAGTATCTGACACATCTAAGCACGCGCCTTGGCTGGTTTGATACCAACGCACTTTGACCGTTGCACCTGCGGGTGTGTATTTAACCGCGTTATAAACCAAATTCGATATCGCACTTCTCAATTGGTCTTCATCGGCAAGAACTCGTAGGCTCTTATCGATATCAAACTCAAGCTTATGTTCGCGCTCACCGCTAAGGCTCGCCGCTTCTTTCTCAAGAACCTCAAGCATCGCCGGAACGTTGACCACTTCATCCAACTCATGCATTGGCGCCGCTTCAATTTTCGAAAGCGTGAGTAGTTGATTAACCAAACTGTTCATTCGATTGAGCTGCTCAGTCATTACGCCATGCGCCTTGGTCCACATTGGGCCAACGATCATGTCTGGATCTTCGGTCATTTCAAGGTAACCTTGAAGGACGGTCATCGGCGTACGCAATTCATGAGAAACGTTAGCGAAGAAGTTACGGCGCATGCCTTCTAACTGCTTAAGCTGGGTCACATCACGTACCACCATCAGGTGTTCACCCTCGGTATACGGCACAATACGCAGCTCGAGCATACGCTCCACATTCAATGGAGAAGGCATCTCTAATGGCTCAGAGAAATCTTGCTTATTAAGGTACTTAATAAAATCTGGAGTACGAATCAAATTCGAGATCGGTTGACCTGAATCATCTGGCCAACGAAAGCCCAGCAAATACTGAGCTAGCTTGTTACACCAAACGATATTGCCTTCACCGCGAAATACCACAACGGCATCGGGAAGCGATTCTGCACCGTTACGGAAACGGCGGATAAGGTTGGTCAGTTCTTTACGTTTGCGACGCTGTCTCTGCTGCATACGATAAATACCGTTAAACAGAGATTCCCAGTTCCCAGAGCCTGAAGGTGGAGTTAGACGCTTCTCATCCCACAGCCATGCGGACAAACGCATTTGGTTGTGTAGATGCCAGCCGAGCTGCAATACCGTAGCAGCCAGCAGCAACCAAGGTAGGTAACCGAATATCCATCCGACTAAAACCCATGGTGCGTAAAAAAAAGCCAGCTCCCAAGCCAGCTTTTTCCAGGTTAACTTTTCAACCATTCAGGACTCCGTAAACTGGGCAGCGAAGCCACATTAAGCCTTTGTAGAAAAACGGTAGCCAGCGCCGCGAACCGTTTGGATTAGCTTGTCGTGACCTGCAGATTCAAGTGCTTTACGCAGGCGTCGAATATGTACATCAACCGTTCGGTCTTCAACGTAAACATTGGTACCCCAAACGTTGTTAAGCAGCTGCTCTCGGCTGTATACACGCTCTTGGTGCGTCATAAAGAAATGCAGCATTTTGAATTCTGTTGGTCCCATATCAACTGGACCTTCACTTGCGGTCACGCGGTGTGATACTGGGTCTAATTTAAGGCCCTGTACATCAATCACATCTTCCAATGCCGTTGGTGTTACACGACGAATCACCGCTTTAAGGCGAGCAACAAGCTCTTTTGGCGAAAACGGTTTGGTAATGTAGTCGTCAGCGCCAACTTCTAAACCGCGAACCTTATCTTCTTCTTCACCACGAGCTGTTAGCATCACCACTGGGATGTTGCGAGTTAACTCTTCACGCTTCATGTGCTTGATAAAGTTTATCCCGCTACCACCAGGTAGCATCCAATCTAGTAATACTAGATCTGGGAAAGGTTCACATAGCTTGTTTACCGCTGTATCGTAATCTTCAGCCTCTACTGCTTGGTAGCCTTTTTGTTCAAGCACGAAGCACAGCATCTCACGAATAGGTGCTTCATCTTCAACGACCAGAATCCTTCTCGACATAATTGAATAGCCTTTGTATTTAATCAACGCATTGCATTATCTGAGTTAATTATGACACTTTTGTGACCTTTGAAAACAAATTTTCATATAACTGTCTCAAACATTTCACTTTATAACTTTTGATACAGAGCTAGGGACAAATCGAATTAGATCTCATATCATGAAGCACTTCTAAAAAGGTATGAGAAAAATTTATGTGGTTTAAAAATTGCCTAGTCTATCGCTTCAACCGTGATATTGATTTCAACGCAGATCAGCTAGAGAAACAACTTGAAGAATTCCGCTTTACTCCTTGTGGTAGCCAAGACAAACAGAAGTTTGGTTGGGTACACGCAATGGGTAGACATGGCGATATGATGACGCACGTATCAGAAAACCGCATTCTTATCTGTGCAAAGAAAGAAGAGAAAATGCTACCCGCTTCTGTGATCAAAGAATCATTGAACGCAAAAGTAGAAACGCTTGAGGCAGAGTCTGGTACCCCTCTGAAAAAGAAAGAGAAAGACAGCCTAAAAGAAGACATCATCATTGATCTACTTCCTCGAGCATTCAGCCGCAGCAACTTCACTTACGCGCTGATCATGCCAAAAGAAGGTTTCATTGTGGTTGATGCGAGCAGCTACAAAAAAGCAGAAGATGTATTGGCATTACTACGTAAGACAATGGGTAGCCTGCCAGTAGTGCCTGCTATTCCAGAGCAAGCGATTGAAACAACACTGACGGAGTGGGTGAAATCAGGTGATACACCTCAAGGTATCACTATGCTTGATGAAGCAGAACTAAAATCTATTCAAGAAGACGGCGGTATTGTTCGAGTTAAGAAACAAGAACTAGAAGCGGATGAGATTAAAAACCACATCGAAGCCAATAAGATGGTGACGAAACTTCTTATCAACTGGCAAGACCGTATTGAGTTCATTCTTGCAGAAGATGGCAGCATCAAACGCCTAAAATTCAGTGATGATCTCAAAGACGAAAACGACGATATTCCTCGTGAAGATCAAGCTGCGCGTTTTGATGCAGACTTCTCACTCCTATGCGGTGAGTTCAGTGTTTTCCTTCCGAACCTATTTGAATCATTAGGCGGGTTAACTCAACCTAACGCTTAATCAGTCAAACTATAAGCTCAGGTGCTAAGGGTATCTGAGCTTATTTCTCACTAAGTTCTCGCTTATATCTACCTCTCTGCCCTCTTGTTAATGTCATTGCTATCTTTAGGGCTATCAACCAAACTCATTTTAGCGTAAAATTTGCGCCCCTTTGATATCACTTGGTGGTATCAACCTGACTTGAGATCAGATTAGAGAACGAAGCAATGACTACACAAAAACCATTTGTACCTGAACTATTATCACCGGCAGGAAGCCTTAAAAACATGCGTTACGCATTCGCCTACGGCGCAGATGCAGTATACGCAGGCCAGCCACGTTACAGCCTTCGTGTTCGTAACAACGAGTTCAATCACGAAAACCTACAAATCGGTATCGATGAAGCTCATGCTCAAGGCAAAAAGTTATATGTTGTATGTAACATTCAGCCGCACAACTCTAAGTTAAAAACATTCATTCGCGACCTTAAACCAGTTGTAGATATGGGCCCTGACGCGCTTATCATGTCAGATCCTGGTCTTATCATGATGGTTCGTGAAGCATTCCCTGAAATGCCAATCCACCTTTCGGTTCAAGCAAACGCAGTAAACTGGGCGACCGTTAAGTTCTGGTCAACCCAAGGTGTTGAGCGTGTAATCCTATCTCGTGAGCTATCGCTTGAAGAGATCGAAGAGATTCGCGAACACTGCCCAGAAACAGAGCTAGAGATCTTTGTTCACGGTGCACTTTGCATGGCTTACTCAGGCCGTTGTCTGCTTTCTGGTTACATGAACAAGCGCGATCCAAACCAAGGTACTTGCACCAACGCGTGCCGCTGGGAATACAAAACTGAAGCAGCGAAAGAAGACGAAAACGGTCAGATCGTTGAAGCTAATCCAACTGGTGTCGCTATTCAAGAAGTTGAAGTTCAAGATGAACGTCCAGACAACACACTAGGTCTTGGTAAACCAACAGACGAAGTGGTTCTGCTTTCTGAATCACACAAGCCAGAAGAGAAAATGGCAGCGTTTGAAGATGAACATGGTACTTACATCATGAACTCAAAAGACCTTCGTGCAATCCAACACGTTGAGCGCCTAACGAAGATGGGTGTTCACTCTCTGAAGATCGAAGGTCGTACTAAGTCTTTCTACTACTGTGCACGTACTGCTCAGGTTTACCGTAAAGCTATTGACGATGCAGTGGCAAGCAAACCATTCGATGAAAGCCTAATGGGTACACTAGAGAGCCTAGCTCACCGCGGTTACACTGAAGGCTTCTTACGTCGTCATACTCACGATACTTACCAAAACTACGAGTACGGTTACTCTATCTCTGACACTCAACAGTTTGTTGGTGAGTTCACAGGTAAGCGCCGTGGCGACCTAGCGGAAGTAGAAGTGAAGAACAAGTTTCTAGTAGGCGACAGCTTAGAAATGATGACACCGAAAGGTAACGTTGTTTTCAAACTGGAAGTTATGGAAAACCGTAAATCTGAAGCGGTCGACGATGCGAAAGGTAACGGTCACTTTGTATTTATTCCTGTACCAGCAGATCTAGATCTAGAGTACGGCTTGCTGATGCGTAACTTGAGCGAAGGCCAAGATACACGTAACGCATCAGGCAAATAATTTTTACTTAAGCGACTTACTTGAGAAGAAAATAATGGCTCTGTTAATTACTGACAAGTGCATAAACTGCGATATGTGTGATCCTGAATGCCCAAATGGTGCAATCACTATGGGCGACAGCATCTTCGAGATCGATCCTGATTTATGTACAGAGTGTAAAGGTCACTATGAAAAGCCAACATGCCAGTCAGTGTGTCCGATTACAAAATGCATCATCACTGACCCAAACCATATTGAAACTGATGATGAGCTACTTGAGAAGTTTGTTATCATTCAAGGCTTGACCTAAAAGAAGAAAGGTTCAACTTAACCATAAGTTGAACCTTTTTTTTCATCCTGATTTTCCGATTGGATAAATATTGCAGAAGAGCTCTTTTTCAAATTGATATTCGAGTCGTTCTCGCCAGTTTATTGATTGAGCTATCGGAACAAGATAAAAGTTTTCCCTGCTGGTATCGGTCACAAATGCCATTCCATACTGCATCAATTCATAGTGAACATCATTTACGAAACTAGGATCTAAACGTTGTCTGCCTGTTAGCTGATTGATGTCATCTCTTGAAATTGAAATACCCGAGCTTTCAGCGTTGAACCTATGTCTTAACCATTCTGAAAATTCCTTCGCACAAATCATAGTCATAGTCTTATCCTTGAATTATCTATCGACGGGTATCAGACTCTGATTTCGCATACTGCATATAAGCCGCATCTTTCACCCCAAAACACTCAATCCCTGACCAAACCTTGTCAAATTCGCCATCGCCCTTGCTGATACCGTTATTGCTTTTATTAATATCAAACGATGTTCTTAATCTCGTGTTTATAAACTCTAGACAAAAGTGTGATATTTCTCCAGTTTTAGAGTCGAAAAAACCAGTGGCAGTACCACTGCAAAAAGCCTCGATAAACAGGATTACTTCTTAGATATCAAGGCCAAACATTGACTTGGCATCACTTTAACTTTTTTCTTTTTCTTAGTTTTCGCTACTTTTTTAGGAGGTGGAACTGGAACAGTCTGCGGAGCCCAACTTGCAAGTTCGTCTCCACAACCATCACCTTGAGGAGGGCTCGCTTGAGCTATGCAGTTTAAGCTGCCTTCAGGACACTTTAAACGAACGTGAAAGTGGGAATGATGTCCCCACCAAGGTCTTATTTTACCTAACCAAGCTCTATCATTAATTTCAGATTTTTCTTGTTCACAAAGGGTTTGCTTAATGACTGGATGAACAAAAATACGCACCACTTTTTCATCTTTCGCTGCATAGCGAATAACTTGAAAATGATCATCGGTCCAATTCGATTCACGCAATTTGTAGTTAGTAAGATCCACAACGCTCACAGGTTTAGGCACAGCTAACTCGTTCTCTGACAACCTCTTACTGGTTAACCTTAACCATATATCGATATCTAACCCTGTTTGATGACTTGAATGACCCGAAGAAAAGCGCCCTCCTCTAGGAAGAGAAATATCACCGATCAATAAATTAGTATTGAGTTTCTCGCTGGTCGTGACACCTAACCTCTCAATAAACTTAATAGCTTCTGTATGGCCATAGTAGCGCTCTCTTTGGGGGCGAATAATCTGATACCCCAACCCATTAATTGGCAAGGCCTGCGCGCCGTCTAGACAGCCATTAGCATAGCTTCCAATTGATGAGGGTGAGTTTTTAGTAGGGTGACTCTCTTTTTCCCACGAAGTTGCTGATAGAGAAAATGAACAAAAGAATACAACCAGTGCAAAAAAGAACCTCATAATAATCCCAAATTACTGACGCTTACTCATTATATTAGTCGCCATTTAGGATTAGGTGCATATCGTACTTAAGTTTTTGGTGGTAGCTAGTGAATTATACCAATTAAAGTAAAA